>CAZNWW010000353.1:0-4968 GCA_964576155.1 uncultured Myxococcales bacterium
GGATCAGGACCTCAACGACGAGGGCGGGAACCTGTGCCCAGAAGGGCAGACTCTCAATCCATTCAGACAATTGCCGGGACCTCCTACAGATATTATGCACGAAAAGACCAATTGAGCCTCAAATGACGTCGCAAGCATGCGCCTCTTTCCACTTGCATTCAAAGGGGACCACACATATAATCCGCCCGCCTTGGATTGGGTGGGTGGGATGACGAGGCGCTTTGCGCCCCGTCTATGGCCGAGGTAGTTCCTGCTTTCGAGGGGGAGGCGGTGGTGCCTCCTTTTTTTATGTTGGCCCCTGGAGGGACATGCTTTCCGAGTTGAAACAGCGCCTTATCGAGCTTGCAGACCGGGTCCTGGAGGACCTGTCCCTGGAGCTCGTGGATCTGGAGCTGGAGTTCTCGGGATCGCGGCGTTGCCTGCGGTTCTTCGTGGACCGACCCGAGGGCGGCGTCAACGTCGATGACTGCGCGGCCGCGAGCCGCGCTATCGATTGGGAACTCGAGGAGAAGGACCTCCTGCAAGGGGCCTTCGTCCTGGAGGTCTCCTCCCCCGGTATAGACCGGAGGATAGGGCGTCCCCGGGATTTCATGCGCTACGTCGGACGGTCGCTCAAGCTCAAGCTTGGAGAGCCCTTTGACGGCCGCAGGAATTTCAGTGGTCGCCTCGAGGCAGCGAACGAGCAGGGCATTACGGTCGCCACCATTGACGCGGGAGAACTCCGGTTGGACTACGGGCAGGTGGCCCGGGCCAACCTGGTGGGAGTTGAGGTCGAAGGAGAGACGGATGGATATCGATCTTCGTGAGGTCGTCGCACAGATAAGCAAGGACAAGGGCATCGAGCGGGACGTCCTCGTGGAAGCTCTGGAGGCGGCGATCCTCGCCGCGGCTCGGAGAGTCTTTGGCCCCGATCGGGAACTTGAGACGCGCTTCGGCGAGGACAACGGGCAGATAGACCTCTTCCAGTATCTGAACGTCGTGGACGAGGTGGAGAACGCCGAGCTGGAGATCACTGTCACCCAGGCGAAGCTGGTGGACCCCGAGGCAGAGGTCGGCGACGAGCTGGGGTTCCAGATCTTCTATCGCCCCGAGGACCGTGAGCGGGCCCAGGAGGAGGAGTCGAAGTTCGGCGATATCCTCGGCATCGCTCAAGCTCGAGGCACCTTTGGCCGCATCGCCGCCCAAGCTGCAAAGCAGGTGATCACGCACCGGGTTCGAACCGCTGAGCGAGAGATCATCTACAACGAGTATCACAACCGAAAGCACGAGCTGGTCACCGGGATCGCTCGGCGGTTCGAGCGTGGCGACATAGTCGTCGACCTCGGGCGTGCCGAGGCCCTCCTCCCGTTGCGGGAGCAGGTCCAGAAGGAGTCCTATCGCGCCGGCGACCGTGTCCAGGCCTTCGTGCTCGACGTCCTCGACTCCGAGCACAGTATCAAGGGCGCGCAGATCATCCTCTCCCGTCGGCATCCCTTCGTTGTGGTGAAGCTCTTCGAGGTCGAGGTGCCCGAGATCTACGAAGGCATCGTCAAGATCGTCAGCGTCGCCCGGGAGCCTGGAGAGCGCACGAAGATCGCTGTGACCTCTACCGACTCCGATGTGGACCCGGTGGGCGCCTGCGTTGGTATGCGGGGAGCGCGGGTCCAGGCCGTGGTCCAGGAGCTCAAGGGTGAGAAGATCGACATCGTGCCCTACAGCCCGGACCTTGGGAAGTTCGTGTGCAACGCGATCGCACCCGCAGAGGTAGCCCGTGTACTTATCGACGAGGACACGAACTCCATCGAGCTCATCGTCCCGGACGACCACCTCTCCCTTGCCATCGGCCGGCGGGGTCAGAACGTCAAGCTGGCCTCACAGCTCGTGGGCTGGAACATCGAGATCCACTCCGAGGCCCAGATCCAGGAGTTGAAGCAGGAGATCAAGGAGAACCTGGTCGGTGCCGGTCTCATCGATGAGATGGATCTGGACTACCTCTTCAAGGTCGGGCTCCACTCCGTTGAGAACATCCTCGCAGCAGAGGACGAGGAGCTCATGGGCTACCCGGGCCTCAACGCGGAGAACCTCGGACCGATCCGTGACCGGCTGGAGATCCTCCATGAGGATCGCATGGCCCGCATGGAGGCTGAGCGTGCAGCGCGTCGCGCCGCAATCGAGGCCGAACGCCAGGCCATCGCCGAGGGGCGCCCCATCGAGCGCGCCCCTGCGGGCGGCTCGCCGATGTTCGGACGTCCGGCACCCGAGCCGGCACCCGAGACGGCGCCCGAGACGGCGCCCGAGCCGGCATCCGAGACGGCGCCCGAGACGGCGCCTGAGACGGCGCCTGAGACGGCGCCTGAGACGGCGCCTGAGACGGCGCCCGAGACGGCGCCCGAGACGGCGCCCGAGCCCGAGTCCGAAGAGGATGAAGACGGCGCGATCGCGTTCGATACTCCGGCGGTGGTAGTGGCCCCGGCTCCCGAGAGTGATCCCGAGTCCGAAGATTCGGGGCTGAAGCCCCTCCCACAGGAAGAAGATGAACCCGAGGCCGAGCCCGAGGCCGAGCCCGAGCCCCAGGGCCAGCCCGAGTCCGACGGAGACGACGGCTGATGATGACCGCCACGCACATATCGACGCATGTCCCCATTCGGACGTGTATCGGCTGCAGAAGGAAGGTCCCGAAGGACACACTTCTGCGGGTCGTCGTCGCTGACGGCGTGCCAGTGGTGGATGAGTATAAGCGTATGCCCGGACGGGGGGCCTACCTCTGCCGGCAGGAGAGCTGCTTCTTGCGTGCGGACAAGTGCGGTGCGTTGCCCCGTGCCTTCCGCCGGATACCTCTCCGGAGTGGGACCTCCCTCTGGAAAGGAGTGCGACAGAGATGAGTAAGGTTCGTATCTACGAGATTGGGAAAGAGCTCGGCGTCCAGAACGCGGCTATCATCGACAAAGCACGCGAGTTGGGGCTCGATGTCGAGACCCACCTCTCGTATCTTGAAGAAGAGGACGCGCTCAAGGTGAAATCTGCCTTGGCGAAGGCCAGCCAGGGTACCATCGTGGAGAAGCGAGTCTCCTCGACGGTGATCCGGCGACGTTCCAGACGTCAGAAGGTTGAACCCGAGGCGCCTTTGGTCGATGCAGAGGTGGGGATCCCGGAGTCCGAGGATGTCCCGGAATCCGAGGTGGTCGAGGCCGCACCCGACGCAGCGCAGGAGCCCGAGGTGGTCGAGGCCTCACCCGACGCAGCGCCGGAGCCCGAGGCAGACGCAGCGCCGGAGCCCGAGGCAGACGCAGCGCCGGAGCCCGAACCGGAGCCCGAGTCCGAGCCCGAGCCGGAGGAAGCCGCCCTGGAGCCCGAGGCTGCGACCGATGCAGCGGCCGAGCCCGAGCCGGAAGAACCCGAGCCCGAGGCCAAGCCCAAATCCAAGTCAAAGCCCAAGCCCAAGACATCCCTGGGCGAGTCGCCGCCGGCGGTGTCCGAGGTCAAGAAGCGTGAAGCCCTTGTCCCGACTCCGCGCCGAAAGACGAAGAAGGATCCGTACCGGGCTGTCGTGGTGACCCTCCCCGACCCGACGGAGATCGCGGCCCAGCAGCGCCGCGAAGCCGCGGCCGCCACCGCGCCTCCTCCCGCCCCCGCGGATCCCGATGCCATACGGACCGGACGCGCCCGGCGCCCCGACCGACGTGGCCCTTTGGGGCCTGGAGACAGGGAGGCCCTGCAGCGCCGCGGCCGGCGCCTGATCTACGATCGCCGCAAGGAGCAAGGCTTCGGCATGGGAGGCCGGGGAGGCCGCGTACGTGGTCGGCGCAAGAAGGTGAAGAGCGCGGACACGGGGCCCGTCGTCCACATCAAGCGGACGGTCAAGATCAATGAGACCATATCCGTCGGGGACCTCGCTATCGGGGTCGCCGTCAAGTCCTCAGAGCTGATCCAGAAGCTCTTCGCTATGGGCGTCATGGCAACGGTGAACCAGGAGCTCGACTTCGACACCGCGCAGATCATTGCGGAAGAGCTCGGGCATGAGGTCCAGAACGTCGCTTTCCAGGAGGAAGAGCATATCAAGGTCATCACGGACGCTGACGAAGACATGGTGGGCCGCCATCCAGTGGTCACCATCATGGGTCACGTCGACCACGGCAAGACCTCACTCCTGGATGTGATCCAGAAGTCCAACATCGCGGACGGCGAAGCCGGGGGAATCACCCAGGCCATCGGCGCTTACGTGGTGAATACGAGCCGGGGACCGCTCACCTTCATCGATACGCCGGGCCACGAGGCCTTCACCGCCATGCGTGCCCGTGGTGCCAGGGTCACGGACATCGTGATCCTGGTCGTGGCGGCAGACGATGGCGTGATGCCACAAACCCAGGAGGCCATCGCTCATGCTCGTGCGGCCAATGTCCCCATCGTCGTAGCGGTCAACAAGACGGATCGGGCAGAGGCGGATCCGCAGCGGGTTCGGAACGAACTCACCGAGCTCGAGCTCGTCCCCGAGGACTGGGGCGGCGACACCCTCTTCATCGATGTCTCAGCCAAGACCAAAGACGGCGTCGACGCCCTCCTGGACGCGGTGGCCCTCCAGGCTGAGATGATGGAGTTGAGCGCCAACCCGGACAAGTTTGCCGGCGGCATCGTCCTCGAGTCGCGTCTCGAGAAGGGTCGCGGTCCTGTGGCGACCCTCCTCGTCCAGGAAGGGACGCTGCAGGTCGGCGACATGGTCGTCTCCGGGACCTGCTTCGGCAAGGTCCGGGCCATGCTCGACGACAAAGGGAAGAACCTCAAGGAGGCCGGCCCGTCGACCCCCGTCGAGATTCTCGGGCTGAATGGGGTTCCGGTAGCATCGGATTCCTTCAACGCGGTCGCTGACGAAAAGGCTGCCCGCGCTGTGGCGGATCACCGGACCAGCAAGGAGCGGGACGAGAAGTACTCCAAGACCTCGGCCCTCTCTCTGGAGCAGCTCTTCGCCAGGTCCACCCGGCACCTGATCAATGC
>CAZNWW010000354.1:0-4960 GCA_964576155.1 uncultured Myxococcales bacterium
CAAATCAACGTCACCTGGGCGGACGCACAATCCCGCCCCGCCGTAGCTCCCCTGACCGACGGCGGCTTCATCACATCCTGGCAGAGCATGGGGCAGGACGACGAAGATTGGGCCGTGGTCCTCCGGCGCTTCGCGGCGGACGGCGGCGCCGATCCTGAGGTGATGGCCGCGGTCGTCACCCAGAAATCCCAGACCACGCCTGTGGTCGTACCCCGCTTCGTCGGCGGCTGGGCGGCCCTGTGGGCCAGCGAGGGACAGGACGGATCCGGGTACGGGATCTTCGCTCAGCTCTTCGAAGGAGACGGGTCCAAGTACTCGCCAACTCTCTGAGGATCACGCTCCTGCTGCTGGTCCTGGCCGTGCATTTCCCTATACGACATCGCCAGACTTGGCGAATAAAAGCTTGCAAACGGCCTTACTCGTCATATATTACGATTAGAGACTTTCGCCTGGAGTAGGGCTCATGGGAGGTCACCATGGTGAACATCGAGAATCACCTGACGCCCAAGACAATGCTGGAAGAGCTGGGAAGGCGCTTGGCGCGTCGTCGTCTTGACCTGGGCATCACCCAGGCGGATGCAGCAAAGTCCGCGGGGCTGGGCAAACGAACAGTCGAACGGATAGAGGCCGGCGGTGACACCCAGGTGTCCACCCTGCTGAGGCTGTTGCGTGTCCTCGACCTCTTGGGTGGCATGGAGCACCTGGTCCCCGAAGGCGGACCCAGTCCCATGGACCTGCTGAAGCTGAGCGGAAAGAAACGCAAACGCGCATCTTCCAAACGCGTGACCATACGGAACGACGAATGGCGCTGGGGCGATGAGCGATGAGTACCGTCGCCGAGGTGAAGTTGTGGGGCAGTACGATCGGCGCGGTGGCGCTGGGGGATGGCGCTGAGACGGCGGCGTTCCAGTACGCTCCGGCGTTCGCCCGAAGCCGCATCGAGGTGGCACCACTCGTGATGCCGTTGATTGAGCGCGTCTACACGTTCCCGGCGCTGTCGTTGGAGAGTTTTCATGGCCTGCCCGGTCTGCTGGCGGACTCCCTGCCGGACCGTTACGGGAACGCCCTGATCGACGCTTGGCTGGCGACCCGGGGACGAACCCCTGAGTCGTTCAACGCCGTGGAGCGACTGTGTTACACAGGAACGAGGGGGATGGGAGCCTTGGAGTTCCTCCCTGCCACTGGCCCACTGCCCGAGCCTTCGACTCTCCTTCACGTAGATCAGATGGTCGAGCTCGCCTCCGACATCCTCAGACATCGGGATCACCTCCGGGGGACGTTCACCGATGAGAGCAAGGCCGCCGCCATGAGTGAGATCCTCCGGGTCGGCACCTCCGCGGGCGGCGCCCGGGCCAAGGCAGTGATCGCCTGGAATCCCGACACCAACGAGGTGCGATCCGGTCAGATCAAAGCAGGCGAGGGCTTCGAGCACTGGCTGCTCAAATTCGACGGCGTCGCCAACAACAGGGACAAGGAGCTGCAGGATCCACAGGGATACGGAGCCATCGAGTATGCCTACCACAAGATGGCGTTGGACTGCGGCATCACAATGAGCGATTGCCGCCTCTTCGAGGAAGGCGATCGTCGTCACTTCATGACCCGCAGGTTCGACCGACTACCGGATGGTGGAAAGCTCCACATGCAGTCCCTCGCAGCGATGTCCCATCTGGACTACAACCAGGCGGGCGCTCACAGCTACGAGCAGGCGATCCAGGTGGTGCAGCGTCTGATGCTTCCTGCCGGCGCAGCGGAGGAGATGTTCCGGCGGATGGTGTTCAACATCATCGCCCGCAACCAGGACGACCACGTCAAGAACATCGCATTCCTGATGGACAGGTCCGGCGAGTGGTCCCTTGGTCCGGCCTTCGACATGACATACAGCTTCCAGCCCAGCGGGAGATGGACCTCTAGTCACCAGATGACGTTGAACGGAAGACGCGACGACTTCAGGTTGGAAGACTTCGAGGCGGCCGCCAGGACTGCATCGATGAGACGTGGTCGAGCCGGCGCAATCATCGGCGAAGTGAGGGAGGTCGTTACGCGATGGCGAGACTATGCAGAGGAGGCTGCGGTCACCCCGTCCCAGCGGGACAAGATACAGAACACCCTACGCCTGGCCCCGTTCGTGTAACAGCCCGGCTCCACCTCGGGCAACAGCGCCAGCCTCTTCTCCAGTGTCAGCATCAACCAGCGCCCCAGTTGATCCTCAGCTTGTAGGGCCAGGGGCCGTAGTCGATGGCCTCGTCTTTGCCTCTGACCTCGAGGATGAAGAGCTTTGTGCCAGTGTGCACCTCGTCGGGACATGGGGTGGACCAGTGACAGTAGACGCTGTCGGTCGCACCGGATTCCTGACCCTGCCACGTGGTGATGTACTGATACTGCCCGCCCGACGGGTAGTACATGTGGATGTAGAGATCGAAGTCGGCCGGCCCTGAGAGCCCCTCGAGGACGGCGTGGAGGTGGGAGCCCGTGGCCCAGTAGTAGTCCCGGTCCCCCTGGGTGCCCAGGATGGCCTTGATCGCGCGGCTCCAGCCGCTGGACGAGGAGTACTTGTCCCTGAAGCCACGTAACGGGAAGGCCCGGGACTGAATGATCGGATCAGTGGCACCCTCGGGCTGGAACTCCTGGGAGCGGATGTCGTTGGGCTCGTACGGGTCGAGCGCGCCGGTTCGGTACCGGCCCAGGGACCAGGCGTCCATCTGGCCCCGGTGGAGGACCCGGTGCTCGTTCCAGGTGTTCTCTCCCAGGGTGTAGCAGTTCACCGACGCGTTGTCGGAGCCCACGTACAGGATCTCCATCTGCCCGTCTCGATCCAGATCGGCCAGCACGGGCACGCCGCCCGGGTTGAGCACCGGGTAACCGTTCATCGGCTCCCCTCCTTGGGTCACCGTCAGGCCGCCCCCGGACATGGTGATCACCTCGTAGATCCCGTCCCCGTCCAGGTCGGCGACTGCGCCGCCCGCGTGGCGAAGCAGCCCGTCTTCGGTCGGGAGGCCGTCGGTGTCCACCGGCGCAAGCAGCGGCGCCGAGGTGCCCAGGGGCTGGGTCGGTTCAGCCGGGCTCCCGTCCATCTCCCAGACGTAGGCTGCCCCACCGATGGCGTGGTTCCCGAACCAGTGCATCAGCTCGTTCTCGCCGTCATGGTCCATGTCAGCGGTGAAGGGGGCCGGGCCTCCGGCATAGGCGCTGTCGGGCTCCGGCAGAGTGAACAGGACGTCGGGATCATACTTGAGCTGGCCGGTCGCTCCGTCGTAGACGAGCAGCTGGCCCTTGCAGACGGGCGCTGCGGGAGAGTTGCAGGTGGAATAGCCGGTGCCCACGATTACCTCGGCAATACCGTCTCCGTCCAGGTCGGCTATCCCCGTGACGTCGGCGGAAAAATAGGATCCGGCGGGTGGGGAAATCTGAAAGATCTGCTTGGCCCCACCGTTGCCATTCCTCAGCACGATGCCGAGCTGATTCACCGCGGCCGGAACGATATCCGTCACGCCGTCGTTGTCCACATCGAAGACAGCGCACATGCGCCAGGCCGTCGACGGGACGGAGTGGGTTTCGAGCAACGCGCCGTCTACACCGCTCCGCACCTGAACCAGGTTGTTCTGGCAGAGCACGACGTCCAGATAACCGTCCATGTTCAGGTCTGCCATGGCCGGGTTGGAGTACTGCACCGTAGCGTTGGCCTCCCACTTCACGGCCCCGGCGCTGGTGAGCATCCGGACCTTGCCCGCTCCCTGGACCAGGACCTCGAGGTGATTGGTCGCGTCGGTCTGAGCCGGGATCACGTAGCCCGAGGTCACGCCCACGTACACGGGCCAGTCGCCTGCGCAGATCTGTGGGCAGTGATAGTCGGCCACGCTCACGTCGCAGTTGTTCAGGATCCCGTCGCAGAGTTCCGGCGCGCCCGGGAACACCACGGAGCTGGAGTCGTTGCAATCCCCGACCACCAATGACGTGCCGGCGGGGGGCGTCTCGCCCTCACCATCGCCGTCCAGGTCGTACAGGCAATGGAGCTGGCCCAGGGTGTTCGCCGCGCCGAACCCGTCCCCATCCAGATCCACATACACCGTCGCCTGGGGCAGGTCGTCATCGATCAGCCCGTCGCAGTCGTCGTCCACGTCGTTGCATTGCTCTGCAGCGCCAGGATGGATGCCGGAGTTGAAGTCGTTGCAGTCGGTACCGCCCGACACGTAGCCCTCGGGCGCCTCGCATGCCTCCAACTTGTCGTTAGGTGTCCCGAAGCCGTCCCCGTCCACGTCCTTGTAGAAGGTGACCTTGGCCCCCTCGTCGACCTGCCCGTTGCAGTTGTCGTCCGTCTCGTTGCAGACCTCCGGCGCGCCCGGATGCACAGCAGCGTCGCCGTCGTCGCAATCACCGAACACCAGAGCGGCGTATTCGCCCTCTGCACCGCAGAGGCATTTGGAGTTGCCCAGGACGCCGTATTGATCACCGTCTCCGTCGAAGTACCAGCCGATGCATCCGAGCGCGCCCTCTTCGTCCGCGTTCCCGTCGCAGTCGTTGTCCTTGCCGTCGCAGATCTCTGTCGCGCCGGGGTAGGCATCCGGATCATCGTCGTCACAGTCACCGGCCTGCTTGGAGTACCCGGCCGGGAGGCCGCAGAGGCAGGTCGTGTCACCGGCCCCGGCCCCGTCTCCGTCTCCGTCCACGTAGAGATCCTGGCAGCCCAGCGAGCCTTCCTCGTCCACGTCCTCGTCGCAGTCATCGTCCTTCCCGTTGCACCACTCGTTCGCGCCGGGATGGATCGCTGCGTTGTTGTCGTCGCAGTCTCCGAATTCTTCGGTCATGTAGGGGGCCTGCGCGACGCAGAGGCATTTGGAGAGCAGCTCGATTCCGTAGCCGTCTCCGTCTCCGCTGTAGTAGTACACGACGCAGCCGTCGGAGTCCTCCTCATCGACCAGCGAATCGCAGTCGTCATCCACGCCGTTGCATGACTCGACCGCGC
>CAZNWW010000355.1:0-2744 GCA_964576155.1 uncultured Myxococcales bacterium
CCTGACCGAGGCTGACAGCCTGCCCGAAGACGGACAGGACCGCCTTGACGAGTTGGTCTTCCTTCACCATCGCAGGACGGACAGCCGTCACCTCATGGGCTCCTACGCTCCCTTCCGTGTCGCAGGAACGGACCGGCTCCTCAACCTCGAGGCAATCCGGGATCGCGCAGCCTCCGGATCCGTCGCCGCGCTGCCTTCGTCCGCGAACCTCGAACACTACTCGATCGAGGACGATGAGACCCTCGTGCTCACGCCCAGGCAGTGGGAGTATCTCGAGGAGCATGCAGGGGTACCCCTGATCCCGCCGCCGCAACGTTCCCGGCGGCGAGGCATGGTCTGGAGGGCCCTGGGAGATCTGGGACGAGCCCTGCGCACGGCAGCGGGCGCGTCGCTGGCCGGCGGCCGGCGCTCCATCCGGCGAGAAGACATGGAGATTGGCGAGGCGGCCCTCGTTGATGGGTTCGCCCACGCACTCCGTACCGGACGGTGCTACATGCCGGGCCTCGAGGGAGTGCGAGAGATCCCGGTGGTCCTGGTCAAGGGCGGCGCGTGGCGACCGGCGGCCACGATCCAGACCGGGCGGGAGCCGCGGGTTGTGCTGCATCGAGCCAACCGAGACGTACGACGAGCAACCCGAGCCGTAGCGCGGGACCCGGAGCTTATCTATCTGGCGTTACCGCTGCTGTTCAATGGACATGACGGGTGGATCTAAAACCGCGGTTTCAATTCGTCTGAGAAGAGGCACGCCAGCTGCGACTCGATATCGACGAGCTCCAGCCGGTGGTTGTGGCAACCCTTGCGGGTGCAGCCCTTGATCTGGCCTCCCTTGGGCAGATAGACCACGAAGAGCGGTGCGCTGCAGAATACGCAGCACTCGTCTCGGTGCAGGAGGCTGATCCCGCAGTCCGGGCACAGCATCTCGTAGGCCTCGCCCTCCCGGAGGTTGAGGTCCGTCTCCACCATGTGGTTCCCGTAGGCCGGGTGGAAGTGCAGGATCCCAGAGGTCTGGGGTCCGCGCACCGTGACCCGGATGGAGGGCTCCTCCGCCATGATGTAGTCGGGGTCCACAAGGTCGTGACCGTTGGGACACATCGCGGATCGAATGATCACGCTCTCTGCCGGGATCTCGATAGTGAGCTTCTCCATGGCTACTCTCTCATCCTTCCAACACAACCAGCCTAGTATACCGCAACGATATACGCCAGAACAACCCGTAACGACGACGATCCCTCCCGTTGCGACCTGAAAGGTCGCCATGATACCGTTCACGACTCTGGAGGTGTCCCATGCTGCATGCGACGGACTGTGAGGTCTTCTATCTCCACGGGTTCTCATCGAGCCCCGGCTCGAAGAAGGGCGCGTTCCTCCAGGAGCGCCTCGACCACCACGGGATCACGCTGCACATCCCCGATCTCAACCGCCCTAGCTTCGAGGGCCTGACCCTCACCGCACAGGTCGAGGAGGTGCACCGCTACCTCACGGCCCTGGCCTCCCCCCGCCCTGCCCTGTTCATCGGCAGCAGCATGGGCGCGCTGGTGTCCCTGCTCTACGCGGCAGCGCATCCGGCACGCGTCGAGCGCCTCCTCCTGGTTGCTCCCGCATTCAAGTTCGTGGGCAAACGCCTCGCCGTCGCGGCGGGGAGCAGCCTGGAGACCTGGGAGTCCCAGGGCTGGCTGCCCATGTCCCACTACGCGGATGACGAGATCCATCGCGTCGGCTTCCAGCTCGTCGAGGACGCCCGAGGCTATGACTTCGACGCGCTCCCCGCGTCCCTGCCCCTGCGGGTGATCCACGGGGCAGCCGACGAGCTGATCCCCGTCGACGCAACCCGGCGCTGGGTAGCGCGGCATCCTGGAGTCGAGCTGGTCGAGATCGATGGTGGGAGCCACGACCTGGGGGAACACCTGGGTGAAGTCTGGGACGCGGCGGAGCCGTTTCTCATGCCCGGCGGGGACTACTCCTCGTCATCGGCGTAGAGCTTCTCGAAGCACGCGTCCACTGCTCCCTGGAACGCGTTGGCTACCCGTTCGTCGTTGATCTTCTTCCGCGGGAGCTTGTGATTCCAGAGGAGCGTGAGCTTCAGGTCCCCTCCGACGGGCTTGACTACCCGGACCTTCAGGCCCGCCTCCTTGTCGATATGCTCGAGGCGCTGACCGGCGTCCACGACCTTGTACGTACAGGTCAGGAGCGCCCCGATCTCGGCCTCTATCCTGAAGTCATGGTGCGGAATCGGTGTCCAGCGGACCTTCTTCGGCTTCTTCGCCACGGCCGTGGCGCTGGCCAACACGAAGGCGCATAGGACGACGAACGTCAAGGCGTGGCGCATGGAGACCTCCCTTGCCGCGATGATTTCTCTCGTTGGGGCATCGAAGACATTATAGCGCGCCGCGGCATGGACTGTCAAACCGCGCAGGTCATCGATTTCAGTCGGGGCAGATCGCGCCATGGTATCTCAGCCCCCAATACGGCAGCAGCCAGAACGTCGGGGTCAGGCGGGTGGTGCCGTCGCCACCCTTGGAGACGCGGTAGGGATTGGAGTCCCAGCGCATCAGGTGGATCTCGTCGTAGGGGAGCGCAGTCGCGAACTGCGGGCTCCCGTGGCGGTCCTCGCCGTCCAGGTCCACATCCACCCGGTGGGAGTTGTCCACGAGCCAGTCACGCATGTCCGAGGGATATTCGTGGAGGGTGCGTACGCCGGCGTAGAGACCGACCACGTCCTGCTGCGTCGCAGCGACGACCAGGGT
>CAZNWW010000355.1:2754-4946 GCA_964576155.1 uncultured Myxococcales bacterium
TTCCGCTCACCGGACTCGTACTCGAACGAGGCCAGGACCTGCTGCTCCCAGAGCGCACGTCGCTCGGGATACGGCTCGTAGCGCAGGAGGGTCAGGAAAGAAATATCGGCCAGCTCGTGGTCACAGTAGTTGGCCATGTGGCTGTTCGTCCAGGTGAGGACGTTCTCGCCGAAGGTCGCCACCTCATCGTACCTGTGCTCCGTGATCAGCTCCTCGTAGGCGTCCAGGAACCGGGCCTCGCCGGAGACATGCCACGCGGCCAGGAGACCGCCGAGGATCTCCACGGAGTTGAGGAAGCCGCCGCCGTAGTATGACTCGACACATTTACTTGCGCAGATGTCGAGGCCGTACTCTTCACAACACTCCTCGACGCCGTCCACGGCCAGGGCCAGGTCGTCAGGGGCCCAGTGCCCATGGGTGGTCGGCTCCCCCCCAAGGTCGATGAGCTTGTACCCGTTGTCGAGGATGTACCCGATCATCCCGGCGAGGTAGTGTGCCACCTCCTCCCGCTCCGCGTCGTCCTTCGCGCAGAGATCGTGGTAGATCGCCAGGCCGTAGAGCTGGCCGGTGACCTCGTCCGACGAGGTGTCATCCTTCCAGTAGTACTGGTGGCCGTCCCAATGATCCACGAGATGCCAGTTGGATTGGGTGGCTTTGTTGTCGAAGATGACGCCCTCGTCGTCCTGCACGACGGAACGGGCGGGATAGCCGAAGCCGAGACCTGCTGCCTCGAAGTCCTGAGCGGGCACGTCGAAGAGCTGGAACATCCCCTCCACGGCCTTGCGTCCGGCCGCATAGTACGCCTCCGTCCCCGGTGACGTGATACGCGTAGCAGAACGCGGCCAGGGCCTCCTCGGTCCACTGCCCGTCGTTGTCGTCGTCGTTGAGGTGCTGGGTCCCCGGGACCGGCTCCCAGGGGTCGACGCCGTTCGCGTAGAAGGACACGAAGCCAAGACGCCAATGCCAGGTGTCCAGGTGGTCCTTCATGACTGCTGCCTTGTCCTGGAGCGCTGCCTCCTCCTTCCAGAGGTGGGAGATCCCGCCGGGCGTGGCCACCCAGAGGCCACCGTCATCGTCAAAGGCCAGGCCGTTGACTTGCTCCGCAGGGAGCCAACGCTTGGAGTGGAAATGCTCGATGCCGTAGGGTTCGAAGAGGGCTGTCGCGCCGATGTCATGACCGATGGCCCAGGTCTCGCCGTGGGCTGCAGCCGCTTTGAAGCCCTTCGCCGGCAGCATCCCCGGTCCAGCCTCCAGCATCAATGCGTCCACCCCCTCGATATTGAAGAGCAGATCGTCAGTAGCTACCAGGACACCGCCGTTCCCGTTCGGAGCGAGCGCGCTGACCTCCGGCGATCCGACTTTGAAGGAGATCGCCCACCAGGCGCCGTCGTTGTACTTATAAACCCGGTCTCCCTTGCACACCCACACCACGCCTCCAGAACAGCAGGCATCGGAGATCCCCGCTGCGGGCTCGCCCAGCACGGGAATCAAGGCCCCGCCGGTAGACCAGGATAGCTGCCCATCCTCGACCAGATAAAGACCATCCGCGCAGTCGAAGGCTGCCTGGATATCGCCGTCGACTTCGATGACCGGCAAGACGTCCAGCTCCGGGGTGATCATGGAGATCGCAGCGTCCTGGACGACGTAGACGCCACCGTTCATGGCGGAGCCGAGAATCTCCACCGCTGCGGGATCCGCGGGGAGCGGAACCGCAGCGAAGACCTCGGCGCCAGTGGCCAGAGCGAACAGACCCGTCGGGGTGCCGGCCAGGACGACATCGCCGAGGACTGTGATGGAGCCGATGTCGAGGTTGGGAAGGACGTCGGTGGTGCGGTACTGGTGAACCCGATCTACCAACCCGACGTCCGGTTTGCATTCTGCATGCTCCAACCGCTCGAAGACCGCCGAGGGATCGGGCGGCGGGATCCGGGTGTCAGGCTCGGTGTCGGGCTCGGGGGTGTCGGAGGAGGGGACGTCGGGGACGACGTCGGGGGTGGTCGGGACGTCGGCCGTCGGCGTTCCGCCGCCAGCTCCGCCGCCACAACCGGCGAGGAGGATGACCATCAAGATGGTTGGTGCTTTCATGGAAATAGTATCGGGTAAGGCAGGCAGCGGAGCAACCAACCTCGTCACCGCACGATCCGAGCCGGTGAGAACGGCATCGGCGTTGCCGATAGGAGGCTCCAGTGGAG
>CAZNWW010000356.1:0-3183 GCA_964576155.1 uncultured Myxococcales bacterium
AGGGCTGCACCCTGAACGACCCGGATCGGGACATCCGGCGCCTCTTCCCGAAGGCGACGGACTACCGGACCACCTTCATCGCCCTGTCGGACCGCGGGGGCGACGCCGATCGTTCCTGGCTGGCGACACGGCTGGGCGCGAAGCTCGATCCGGTCTACGAGGCGGTGGACCTGCCCTATGCGTACTACGAGGTCCTGAAGGGTGAAGCGGTCATCGGCTACGTCTTCGGCGTGAACCAGAAGGGGCGCTACGGCGGGATGCAGGTCATCCTGGCCACGGACACCGTCGGTGTGATCGAGGGCCTCTATTTCCAGAAGCTCTCCACGCCGGCCCGCAAGGCCTTCGTGGCGGAGTCCTTCACCGGACAGTTCAGCGGCCTCTCCCTGAAGGACTTCTATTTCCACGCAGGATACCGGGAGATGGGCCAGGCGAACGCCGCGGACAAGGTCGCCTCGATCGCGCCGCCGAAGGACAGCGGGGACGCGACGAAACAGGACTTCGCTGCGGCGCTGCGGGGCGTCATGAAGGCCCTCATCCTGTTCGACCACTTCTGGCTCGATGACAAGCACGAGGCGACCTACCGCAAGGTGAGGGCGATCGTCGACGACAAGAAATGAAGAGGAGACCCATGAGGACGATGTCGATGAGACCCCTGAGAATCGCGGGCGCGCTCACGCTGGCCTTGCTGCTCTCCGTCGCAGGCTGCAAGGGCGACGAGGGAGGGAAGAAGGCGAAGGGGGCCGCCGCACCAGCCTCCGAGGACTACGGCGAAGGGGTCGCCGATCCCGACGACCTCACCCCCATCCCGTCGATCACCAAGGCCCCGGCCGAGTACGACGGCAAGATCGTGACCGTGCGGGGCGTCATCGCGTCGGTCTGCCCGTCGGCGGGCTGCTTCCTCTTCCTCGGGGAGGGCGCCGCGCAGATCAAGATCGACATGCACCCGAACGGCTTCAACGTCCCGCCCGGCAAGGGCGGGGGCCAGGTGGCATGGGCCACCGGCAAGGTCCTGGCCGGCAAGGACACCGCGGTGATCATCGCCACCGGCGTCCGGGTCCAGGAAAAGAAGGAGAAGTAGGGTGGAGTTCCTCCGTATCGCGTTGCGTTCCCTGGCCCGCCGCAAGGTGCGGACAGCGTTGGGCGCCGGCGGCGTGGCCCTGGCCGTGGCGCTCCTCCTATCCCTCCAGGGCTTCAACGCGGGCTACGAGGACTCCCTGAACCGCAACGTCGACCGCTTGGGATACCACGTCCTGGTCACTGCGAAGGGCTGCCCCTACGAGGCGGCCACCGCGATGCTCAAGGGCGGCACCAGCCTGCGCTACATACGCGCCTCCGTCGCAGACGACCTGGCCGCGGACCCCCGGGTCGAAGCGGTCTCCCGGCAGCTGATCCGCCCGCTCTTCGATCCGGAGAACGAAACCTCCAGCTTCTACATGGGGGTCGAGGAGGAGTTCAAGGACACGGGCCTCTCCTTCGCGGAGGGCGGCTGGTTCACGGATCCAGACGGCGCGGAGGCGATCATCGGCTGGGAGGTCGCGGAGTTCGAGCAGCGCCACGTCGGCGACGAGCTCGTGGTGCCCGACCCGTCCCTGCCCTTCGAGCAGCGCGTGCTGACCGTGGTGGGGATCCTCGAGCGCATTGGGAACCAGACCGACGGCACGGTCCATGTGCCCCTCGCGTGGATGCAGCACACCTTCGAGCTGGATGGGAAACTCACCGGGGTTGGCGTGGTGCTCACCGACGACGCGCTCATCGACGTGGACCGCTACGAGAACGACCTCAACGAGGATCCGGCGCTGGGCGAGGCCCAGGTCATCGGCCTCAAGGCGGCGCGCAACGCGATCGTAGGCCTCCTGGAGAACGCCCGGGCCCTGACCCTGGCGATCTCCCTGGTCGCCCTGGTGGTGGCCCTCCTGGGGATCCTCAACACCGTGCTCATGTCGGTCTTCGAGCGCACGCCTCAGATCGGCACCATGAAGGCCATCGGCGCGGAGGACTCGGACGTCTTTCGCATCATCCTGGGGGAGACCTTCCTGATCTCCCTCTTCGGCGCGCTCCTGGGGGTGGCCGTGGCCCTCCTAGGCAGCGACGCTGTGGCATCCCTCGTGCGGGGGATGTTGCCCTTCGCGCCCTCCGGAGACCTGGTCCAGATCCGATTCGGTCCCGCTGCCACGGTGGTCGCGGGGGTCGTGGGCATCGGGGTGGTAGCGGGGATCTTCCCCGCGCTCCGCGCGGCCCGCACCGATCCGATCAACGCCATCCGGGCGGGGGAGTGACCATGGTCCTCGAGTGCAAGGACCTCCGCCGGGAGTACCGCCGCGGCGCGGAGACCATCAAGGCCCTCGACGGGGTGGATCTCTCTCTCGATGCGGGCGAGCTGGTCGCGCTGGTGGGCCCGTCGGGCTCCGGGAAGACGACGCTCATGAACCTGGTGGGCCTCCTGGACCGGCCGACCGCGGGGGAGCTGGTCCTGGCCGGCCGGAGGGTGGACGGGCTGTCCCGACGCCAGCGGGTCCGGGAGCGGCGGCGGCGCATCGGTTTCGTGTTCCAGAACTTCTACCTCCTGCCCGAGCTACGGGCCTGGGAGAACGTGGCTCTGCCCATGCTCTTCGATCGCCGCCCGGGCCGCTCGGCGCGGGCCCGGGAGCTCCTCGACCGCGTGGGCCTCGGCGAGCGGAAGCATCACCTCCCCAGCGAGCTCTCCGGCGGGGAGATGCAGCGGGTTGCCATCGCCCGGGCCTTGGCCAACGAACCGCCGCTCATCCTCGCGGACGAGCCCACGGGCAAGCTGGACACCGCGAACGGCGAGCGCATCGCAGCCCTCCTACAGGATCTCGCCGCGGGGGGCGTCTCCGTCCTCATCGCCACCCACGACATGGATCTCGCCGCCACCGCGGACCGGATCATCACCCTCAAGGATGGGCGGGTCCACTCGGGCTGAGCGTCCTGGATGTCATGTTTCTGCCGGGATATAAATGCTTGTGCGGGGACAGGTCCGTCAGTTCACCTCGAACCATTCGATGACGATCACCATCTCTTCCGTGAGGATGTCGTTGCCCTTCCCGTCGAGCCCGTTGATCTTCCACTGCTTGGGCCAGCACCCGAACAGATTCCAACTTTTGACGGATGAGACCCCCAGATCGAACGTCACCGGCTCCTTCTTTTCCCGCACGATCTTTCCCA
>CAZNWW010000356.1:3193-4499 GCA_964576155.1 uncultured Myxococcales bacterium
CTCGACGTTGGCGCTCAGGCCTGAAATTTTATTACACGCTCCGACCGTCTTCCCCCCGAAGCTGATTTTGAAATTGAAGTTCTTGTAGGGGTCCTTTTTCAACTTCTTCGCTTTCACGGGTGCGTCGTCGCCCGACGCAGGAGCCACCAGGGAGAAGACGCCCAGGAAGACCAGGATCATCGAAGAGCGGAGCATGGTTCTCATTTTGACCTCCAAGTGTGTCGTCTGCGGCGCAGTTGGTCCCTGTTGTGCAGGGCCCGAGCGTAAGGGAGCTGATTCGGCGTGTCAATGAGGGCTTCGGAGGGGCGGGAGGAAGGACACCGGAGCTTCGCCGGTCCTTTCTCGCTGTTGCCAGGATTCTGACAGGTCGTCGACGTTGGGGAGGTAGCGTGTTGTCGATCAGGGAAGATATTACTCTGGCGTCGGCTCCCTGGCCTTGTCCAACCATGGGATAACCCCCGCACCAGCTGACGTACACTCCTTTGGATATTTCACCTGGAAGCTACCCGTGAGCGTCAGGGGAACCACGCGGTTGTCCTTGGTCTCGGCGCCCCTCGACACGTGAGCGTGAATGTCGCCCCTGTCCCGTGTCATGTCGAAGCAATTGCCGGTTATCTTCACTGTCTCCATCCCTGGTACGCAGTAGTCCTGATCCGGGCAGGAGTCATGAATAGACGCTTGTTTGTGTGGAGACTTGCTCCTCGAGAAGATGTTCTTGGTGATCAGGATCTTGCCGTAAGGCAGCGCGTTGTCACCTGGCTTCTCCCGATAGATCGTCACTGGAGCTGATCGGTTGTCGACAAAGGTGTTCCCGGAGATCTCAATCTTCCCGTGGACCTGGTTCACGGAGATCCCCTCTTCGGAGGTGTCCTGCTCCTCGTTTTCCCTGAGCAGGTTGCCCCTGATCTCGACTCCGAAGACGTGGGAGAGGTAGATGGTCTCATAGGTACAGTGATGGATGTGATTGTCGTCGATCGCCAGGTCAGCCGAGTGGGTGGCGACAACTCCAACAACGCCGCTTCCGCTGATATCGCAGTTCTTCACCGTGAGGTGCCGGGAATTATGGATGACCAGGGCGTCGCCGGTGCACCATCCTGGACTGCTATGCAGCATGCCCAGTCCCTGAATATGAATATCTTCGCAGTCTTCGACAATCATCACGTCCTTGTAACCATCGTCCTGGACCAGCCAGACCTCCCCAGGGGTTCCTATGAGCGTCAGGCTTGTGCGCCCCTTCAGATGCAGCGTGCCCTTGTACTCGCCGGGTGGAATTTCTACTATCCCCCCATCCGGGGTGTTGTCGACG
>CAZNWW010000356.1:4509-4929 GCA_964576155.1 uncultured Myxococcales bacterium
GGGGTTGTAGCGCGGCACGACCCGCTCGATCTGGCCCTTATCGCTGTCCAGACGCCCTGGTCAATCGACTTCAACTTCCTCAGCATAGATGCTCCACCTCTGGTGGCATCCAGCCCTCCGCCACACCCCGCGGTCACCCCGGTCGCTCCAACGGCCCAAATCAGTATCAACATCACTCCGTGCCTCATGATCACTGCTCCTGTTCTACTGATATCGGTGCTGTCCAACAGGTGGAAGTTATCCGGGTCCTCACGCTTCGATGGAGAGCACATAGCTCTCGCAAGAGCCCTCGGTGATTGCCTCGATGTGAATGGTCGCGGTGCCGGAATCGTTGTCGAGGCTGAGGATATCCCCACAGTCGTCCAGTGGATAGGAAGCTTCATCCGTGTTTTACCCCTCCAGGCCGAGTATTGGGAACCG
>CAZNWW010000357.1:0-4924 GCA_964576155.1 uncultured Myxococcales bacterium
GAGTGGTTCAGGGACAGGACGCAGTCCTCGACTACGTCGACCTCGCAGTAGCCGTCGTCGCTGCACCAGGACTCCTGGCAGTCGCCGTCCGGTGACGAGCAGTCGCCGTCCTCCGCGCAGCAACCCTCGAGGGGCCCGGGCACGAAGCGGCATTCATAATCCATGCAGAGGTCTGAGGTGCAGAAGTTCCCGTCGTCACATTGCCAGTCCCCCATACAGCAGCCCTCGGTGGCCTGGTAGATGCACTCGTCCGTGATGCACTTCACGTGGGTGCAGGGGTCGTCATCCTCCACACAATCTGCGAGGTTGTTGCAGCAGCCCTTGCCCTTGGGGATGTGGGAGCATTGGTTGTTCCCCGGGTTACAGAGATCCTCGGTGCAGGCGTCGCCGTTGTCGCAGTCTTCGTCCACGATGCAGCAGTCCTCCTGGGGGATGTGAAGGAGGCGGCACTCGTGGTTGACGCACGCAGGGACCTTGCAGGTGTCGATATCGGTCATGTAGGGGACGCAGTCCTGGGGCAACATGCAGCACCAGGGGACCCACTCGTGGATGCAGACGTGGGGGCCGAGCTGGCAGATGTCCTGGGTGCAGACGTTCTCGTCCCCGCATTCATCGTCGGCCTTGCAGCAATCCGGCATGGGCGAGTGGGTGCAGAGATGGGCGAAGAGGTCGCAGTCGTCGATGGTGCACGGGTCCGCGTCATCGCAGTATTGGGGTGGGCCGGCCAGGCAATACTCGGGATCCACCAGATGTTGACACTCGTAGTCCAGGCAGCTGTCGATGGTCTCCGGCAGCTCGTCAACGCAGTCGGGATCAACCAGGCAGCATTGGGTGCCACCCGGGCTGGTATGGTGGCAGGTCTTGTAGGCGTTCGAAGGCTCCTGCTTGCAGAAGTCGATGGTGCACGGGTTCACGTCCACGCAGGCCGCATCCGCGATACAGCAGGCGGGCATGTCCGGGGCGGTGGTGTTCCGACAGGCGTGGTTGAAGCAGGTATCGATGGTGCACGCGTTGCCGTCGGTGCATTGAGTATCCAGGTTGCAGCAGCTTGGAAGCGGTTCGTGGGTGCAGGTGAGGGTCTGGGGCTGGCAGATGTCCAGGGTGCATGGGTCCCCGTCGTTGCAGTCCACCGGATAGAGGCAGCAGTCAAAGATCGTCTCGTGTCGGCAGAGGGAATCCCCGTTCTTTCCACAGCTGTCCAGGGTGCAGGGATTGTCGTCGTCGCATATCGGGGACGTGAAGTACAGAAAGAAGCCGTCGGCGTTCGGCTCTCCGGGCGTGCCCTTGTCCACGCCGGCGCCCCAGGTCAGGGCTGCAGGGAACCAATGGTCTGGCGTGTTATTGTCCAGATAGGGGCTCGCCAACTCCATCGATGCGCCGGGAACCATGGTGTAGGTTCCGCCGTATTCGACCCTGTCCACCTCCACTCCCTGGCTATCCTTGAGGATGATCTCGTCCGCGCCGTTGGAGAGGATGAAGTTGTAGTAGACGTAATCCGGATCCAGGCCGCCGTTGGCCTGAGGGTTGTTCGAGCGCGCCAGGAGGAGATAGCCCCCCGGAGGGATCACGAGGGACGTGCTCTGAATGAGGTGGCCGTCCGCACCTTCGTCCCAGAGGGACCACCCGTTGATGTCCACCGGAGTGAGGGACGTATTGAACAGCTCGATCCACTCCCCGGTGGTATCGTCGTTGCCCTCCGGGTTGTTCATGAACTCGTTGAGCACCACCGTTGTGCCCTGGGGCGCAACGCAGAGGTCGGGGTCGGGGATGGTCTCGCAGGTCTTGTAGAGGGCTTCGTCCTGCAGCTCACAGAGATTGATCTGTCCCCCAGGTGGGTCGGGACAATCCGTCGCCGTTGAGCAGCAGCCGGGCTTGTTCGGATCCGCGACGTTGACGCAGGCGCCCGTCTCGACCTCCCCTTCGAACACACATAGAGCATTGAGGCAGGAGTTCATGTGGACGCAGTCGTCGTCTACGATGCAGCAGTCCAGGGAGGTGTGCAGGTGCCGACACTCGCCGGCCGCGCAGACCGTCTCGGTGCAGGGATCCCCATCGTCGGTGCAGTCTTCTACGGTGTCACAGGCCTCCAGGGCGAAGCGCCCGGTCTCCTGTGGCGCCTGCGTGTCATCGACGCAGCCAGCGAGCAGAATGAACGCGATGAGCCAGATTCTCGACATCTGCTCCTCCCTGGGAGGGGGCGGCCGCGCCAGGTGTTATTGCCGTGCCTCTGCGGCCAGCCAGGTCCGGATACCCGAAAGTTCCTTGCCCCAGCGCTGGGAATCCATGTGGATCTCCAAGAATGCAGTATACAGGTCCTCGATGATCTTGTGGAGTTGTTCGAGGAGCCAGAAGCGTTCGATCACCCGCTCGTCGGACTCTTCCTTGAGCAGCGCGGGCAGGCGCACGGAGGAGAGCGCGAACTTAGGGCCGTTGAACGCGAGCTTCCACTCCCGATCGTCGCCCTTGCTTACGGTCATCACCGCCTCCTCGACCACCTTGCCCCGGCGGAGAGCCTCGAGGGCCTCGTGGCTGTGGGCGGGGGTCTTCCCCTTGAAGAGGTCGACCTCCTTGGCCGCCAGCGGTGAGATCATCTTCACTTTATCCTCGAACCAGACCTCCACGGGACCTTCGCCGGTCTCCACCGCGCCCTCGCCGACGGTGGATTTGTACAGGAGCCAGGTGAGGAACTCCGCCCCGAAGTGACGGGTGCGTTCGACTTTGTCAGCAAGATCCATTACGTCCTCTCTTACAGCTCGGGCTCGACAAGGAGCGCTGTGTTCCAGTCCAGGAGCTGTTCTGCCCGCTCCTCTCCGAGGATCGCCGTTGCGGTGGTGAATGGCGTGTCAGACACAAGGCGGACCCCGAAGGTCTCGGTGAATAGCTCCTCGAAGGGCTGTACCATGGCCGCGGCGCGGCTGAAGAACCAGGCGCGGCCGGAGTCAGAGGCCCATACGAGTTCAGCCAGCTTGATGGTGGGGACCGTCCGGTTGATCATGTCGAAACGGACCTCGTCGGCCAGCTCCTCCTGCTCCTTGCGGTTCAGTCTGTCGCGGCCTTCCTTCTTCAGACGGTCGGCGACGGCTTTTTCGGTATGGAGCTTCAGCTGGCCCGCGGGGACTGAGAGCACATCCATCCGCAGCGTGAGCACGAGGATCTCGCCGCGGAAGAGGGTGGCCCTGGAGAAGTCGGTGGAGAAGGGGTCGTCACCGAGGACCCATCCGACAGAGCGATCCTTGTCGTTCCCGGGCCGCAGATCCTTGAACCGGGATCGGGTCATCTCGTCGAAGACGTGGTTCCAGTCCTTCGGGATCCCCAGGACCCGGTATGCGCTGGCCGTGATCGGCCCCGTGAATGCTCCCATGGGCGTCCACCTCCTTCGGAGGCGGGATCATACCCGATCAGAACATGTTCTTCATCATGAACATGAGGTTTGCGGGGCGTTCTGCGAGGCGACGCATGAAGTAGGGGTACCACTGGGAACCGTATGGGAAGTACAGGCGCATGGGATACCCTTCGGCGGCGAGCCGAGCCGCACGCTCCATGCGCACTCCGTGGAGGAACTGGAACTCGAAGGCATCCCGGGGCAGGCCGCCGGCTTGGGCGACGCGACAGGTGTGCTTGATGATGGCCTCGTCGTGGCTCGCCACTGCGACGAAGAAGCCCCTGGCTCGTGCCTCGTTGGAGAGGGAGCGAGCCACTTGGTCTGCGAAGGCCTGGTCCACGTCCCCCTTTTTCTGCAGGGCTACTCTTGCGGGTTCTTTGTAGGCACCCTTGACCAGGCGGATGTTGCCGCCGATGTCGATGAGTCGCTCGAGGTCTTCTGGGGTGCGGTGCAGGTAGGACTGCAGACAGACCCGCACCCGCGGCGTGATCTCCCGGGCCTTCTCGTAGATCCCCAGGGTCAGGTCAGTGTAGGGGTGGTCCTCCATGTCGATCTCGACCATGGAGTTTGTCTCGTCAGCCTTACGGGCGAGGCTGAGGATCCGCGCCTCGGCAGCCGCGGGATCCTGCGCGAGGCCGAGCTGGGTCGGCTTGCACGAGATCGTCGAGGCGAGGTCCTCCTGCCGGATCCGGACGATGAGCTCCTCGTACTCGTCCCGTGCCTGGTCCGCGACGTACGGATCCAGGACCGCCTCGCCCAGGTGGTCCATGGTCAGCAGGAACCCGGCGGCGCATTGCTTCTTACCGTTGTCCACGGCCTCGTCGAGGGTGTTCCCTGCGATGAACCGGGCCACGGTCCCCCGGGTCATCCGCCAGCGGCTGATACGGCTCTTCCATTTCTCGGAGGCGGACATGTGCAGCAGGATGGGTCTCAGCATCGGCATCCTCCCTGTACGGCCGCCGGTAACATAACGAGTTCCAAAGCAGTGCGCAAACGGGATCTGTTCGCGTTGGGAAACCTTCCAAATTACTTGACTTTGCCCATGCATGAACTTCCAATAGAGGGGAAGTCACCGCGGCATTGGAACGATCAGGAGTGCGACATGAGTGGAGCCAAGATCCTCTGGATTCCGGCTGTTGTCCTTGGCGGACTGTTCTATGTCTCGTGTTCCCAATCCGATGACGGCGGAGGGAAGGGCGTACCGAAGACGCTGGCCGCCGCGGTGGGTAACCCCTGCGCCTCCTCAGCCGACTGTCCGGCAGGTGCCTTCTGTTTCGATGTTCCCGACGAGGGCGGGGTTGATCCGTTCTGCTCGTACTACTGCGACAACAAGCGCTGCGAGAAGTCCGAGGCTTTCTGCATGGACAACGAGCAGGATCAGCCGGCGGATAGTCCCATGCCGGACAGGCCGTTCTGCGTCCCCTTCAACTTGGTCCCCCAGGGGGTGACGGTGTACACAGCCTGCGGAGGGACGGTCATCGGAACGGAACAAATCGTCGTTCCCGACGAGGACACCTCCTGTACGCCGGCGTGTGAAGAGAA
>CAZNWW010000358.1:0-4904 GCA_964576155.1 uncultured Myxococcales bacterium
GGGAAGGGTAACCGCACGGAAATCTACGCCACGGACCTCTACCTCCGCTACCGACCGCGGGCCCATGCAGGACGCATGCATGTCTCTCTGCAAGTCGAAGGGATGCTTCGAACTCGGCAGATCCCTGGGGACGTCATCCTGGACTGGGGCGGCTACGCCCAACTCGTCTGGGGGATCAATCAGCGGTGGGAGACCGGGGCCAGGTACGACTGTCTATCGGGAGTCCCCGATGACTACCTGGATCCCCTGGCCGACGCCTGGCGGGACCGCACGTCCCTCCAGATCACCTTCTATCCGTCGCACTTCTCCCGCCTGCGCCTCCAGGGCTCCGCGGACCGCCCGACTTGGCGGGACGAGGTCACCTGGGGGGTGATGCTGGCCGCGGAGGTGCTCATCGGCGCCCACGGCGCTCACAAATACTAAGAGGCAGTCATGCGAACTCCGATATTACTCCTGACGTTTCTCCTCCTCGTGCCGGCAGACTTGCACGCGAAGCGCCTTCGGGTGGCGGCGACCCTGCCGAGCCTCGCGGCCATCGCCGAGGCCGTGGGCGGAGAGCATGTCCAGGTGAAGGCATTCGCCGCACCCACGGAGGACCCCCACTACGTCGACGCCCGCCCGGACCTGGTCCTGGCGCTCAGCCGGGCCGATGCACTCCTCGTCAACGGCCTGGAACTCGAGGTGGGCTGGCTCCCTGCCCTCCAGACGGCATCCCGCAACCCGACGATCCAGGTAGGAGGCGACGGATACCTCGACGCCTCGTCGGCAGTGAACCTGCTGGAGGTCCCCACCGTGCGTATCGACCGCTCCATGGGAGACGTCCATCCGGGGGGCAACCCGCACTTCCTCTTCGACCCCCGGGCCGCGGCGAGCGTCGCCGCCGCGACCGGCGAGCTCTTCTCCCGCCTCGACCCCGCCCATGGGGACGCTTATGCGACCAACAGTCGGGCGTTCCGGCGGCGCCTCCTGAAGCTCGCTCGGGTCGAGGCGGCCCGGTTCGCGGCGGTTCCAGCGGCCCAGCGACGGGTAGTGGTCTACCACAAGTCCATGGAGTACCTCCTGGACTGGCTGGGACTTGAGGAGGTCATCGCCGTGGAACCCAAACCGGGTATTCCGCCCAACCCGGGGCATGTCAAGAAAGTCCTTGACGCGATGAAGACCCGTGCCGTCTCGGTGATCCTCCAGGAGGAGTTCTATCCGACCTCCACTTCAGAGACCTTGTCGAAGCTAGCCGGAGCTTCTCTGGTGCGCGTTCCCGGGGGCGCTCGCATCGAAGAGGGTCAGGGCTATATCGAACACCTTCAGGAGCTGACAGGGAGGATCTATGATGCCTTGGAAGAGTAGCATCCAGCGTCTCCCCTTCCTCCTAATGGCCGTCTCCGTCACCGCCTGCGCGTTCACTGACGGTTTGCCATGGGGAGAGGCGCAGCCGACTCTGACCCTGGCCTGGGACCCTCCCGCCGAGCGACTCACCGACGAAGGATGGCTCCGCACGACGACGAGCTTCGGCGTGGAGATCCATACCCTCACCCTTCACCTGAACGGCCTCCGCCTGACCATGGCGGTCGGCGGCGAGGGGGCGACGCTCTTCGACCCCTCCGACCCGCCGGAAGGCTATTCTCTCTGCCACAACGGGCACTGCCATGCAGACCGCGGGGAGTTAGTCCCCTACGAGGACATCGCTGCGGATCTGGGGGCCGACACCGGGGAAGGACTAGCAGTGGTGATTCCTGTTCCGAAACCCGCGCTCCTCAGCCATGGTGCCGACGTCCCCCTCGGGGCATGCCCCGATGATTGCCATCTGCCCCGAGGCCGCCTGGCGACCGCATCTCTTGCCGTCGCCGCACTGGAGGTGGACCTCACGGTCCATGACCTCCTGACGGGTGACGCCGCCCAGCTGCCTCCGGAAGGGATGGCCGTGTCCGCCACTTTCCCCTTGGACGTTGACCTCACCGTAGTGATCGATGCTCCCTTCGGTAAGGACCACCCGGGAGGGGTGCAGATAGATCTATTGTTCAACCCTGGTGCGACCCTCTTCGACGGTATCGCCTGGGATCTTTGGAGCCCTGGAGACCAGGACGTCCCCGGAATCGTGTCCGACAACCTGAAAGAGGGTGCGGGCTTTTTTGCATCGGTAAGTAGAAACTGAATTCGACAAACAAGGAGTGTCCCATGCGCATCCGAACCCTGCTCTCAATCCTCACGGCCGTCGCCCTCACGCAGGCGGCCGCCTGTGACAACGGCGAAGGGGAGAACCACGATGAAGACGCGTTCCACGGGGAAGACGGCCACGAGTCCGAAGCCCCAGCGACCCACGCCTGCGAGCACATTGAGGGCGGCCCCGCAGTGGCTGTAGTGGCTGCGGAGTTCGCCTCGAAACAGTACCCGGACGTGAGCGCCCTCCACACCCGCTTCGACGTCGCCCTGCCGGACACAAGCGCCGACGGCCTCGGCTACCTCTGGTATCCAGCCGCGGATGCCGGAGACCATATCCTCTTCCTCACCGAAGATGTGCCGGTGACGATCCTGGGCCCGGACGGCGAGGAGGTTTCGCCGGAGCACTCCGGGGGGAGCCCCGAGGAGTGCCCATCCATCCTGACCCACCACCTCGTGCACATGGAGATCGGGACCTACACCTTCGTCCTGGGACCCGCTGACGTGACCGAGGTCGGGCTTGTGGTCTACGTGGGAGGTGAGGAGGGACACGAGCACGAGGAAGAGCATGCTGACTGAGAGAGACCAATGCTAATTAGAGCAGAGAGGCTTGTCGTCGGGTATGCCGGAAGGGGAATCCTGCCTCCCATGGACGTGACCATACGCCCGGGGGAGTTCTGGATCGTCGTAGGCCGGAATGGGGCGGGGAAGACGACCCTATTCCGGACCCTACTCGGCCTGCTGCCACCCGTTTCCGGTACGGTGGTGAGGTCCAATGCGCTGCGCATCGGGTACGTCCCACAGCAGCTCCGCCTCGACCCGGCCCTGCCCATACGGGCTGTCGACCTGGTCCGGGACGGTGCCACCAGGGGCTGGGGATTCCTCGACCCTCGACGGCGGCGCTCCCTCGCTGCGGCGGCGGCGCTGGCGGAGGTCGGTGCGGAGGGCCTCGCCCAGGAGTCTTACCACCACCTGAGCGAGGGACAGAAACAGCGAATCCTTATGGCCAGGGCCCTCGCCGCAAATCCTACACTCCTCGTCTTGGACGAGCCGACCGCGGCGATGGACGCGGTGGCCGAGGCGGAGGCCTTCGCCCGGGTTGACCACCTGCGCTCCACCAGGAACCTGGGTGTCCTCGTAGTGAGCCACCACCTGGAGATCACCTCCTCACTCGCCACCCACGTGCTCTTCGTGGATCGGGACGACGGGGTGGCCGTGGCCGGGCCCTACCACGACGTTGTCCACTCAAAGGTCTTCCAGGCCCGCTATGGGGCTTCGAGCAGGGACTGCGAGTGCCCGGAGGAGGCGACTCAATGAGCGACGGAATGACCCTGCACCAGCTCTTCACTGCCTGGGACCTTTACGGCGACACCCTCATCGCCGCCGGTGCCGCCGGCGGCCTGCTGGGATTTTTGGGGGCCTACGTGGTCGCCCGGCGCTTGGTTTTCGTCAGCGCTGCACTCTCCCAGGCGGCCGGGCTCGGGGTCGTTCTGGCCCACTGGCTCGCGCTCGCGGGCATCATCGCCCTTCCTCCGACCCTAGGCGCCCTCGCCCTCGCCCTGGTGGCGGCCTCCGGGTTCTTAGGAGGTCGGGAGGATTCCGGGGCCCGGGGGGATGGTCTCCTTGGATGGGTCTACCTGGTGGGCGGCGCCGGCACCCTGGTCGTGGGAGCCCACATTGTCCAGGAGCTGCCGGACATCAAGTCGGTACTCTTCGGGACCGCGGTGGCGGTAACCGCGGAGGACTGCCATCGGATCGTGGTCCTCACAGGGGGACTCCTCCTCTTACATGGGGTGGGTTTCCGGGGGTTCGTCGAGGTCACCGTCGACCGCACCGGGGCTCGGATCCGGGGTCTGCCCGTTGCGGCCCTGGAAGTGGTCCTGCTCCTTTCACTGGCCCTGGCAATCTCCGTCACGACCCGCATCCTGGGCGCGCTACCGGTCTTCGCTTTTAGCGTCTTGCCCGCGCTGGCGGCCCTAAGGGTTGCTGCGAACCTGCCAAGAGCGCTCCTCCTGGCGGGGGTCCTCGGGGCACTCGCCGGCTTCTGGGGCTATGTCCTCGCTTCTGGTCTTGCGCTGCCCGTCGGGGCCACGCAGACGCTACTGGCTGCGGCTTTGGTACCTGTGGCGGGGGTTGTGGGGGGCGCGGCGCAGCGGATCGCCGGCTTCCGTTGGCGTGGTGCGGCCTTTGGAGTCCTGGTGGCGGTGGCCGCGGTTGGCGCCGGGGCACATGCCGTGGTGCAGGTCGCCGCGGGGCCGGCGGCGGTTGCGGACGGCTGGGAGGAAGCTGCGGAGGAGAGCGCGGGGACTCCAATTCGCCCTGCGGGCTCCGAAGGTCAAAGGGCAACCGACCCCTGGGCAGAGGATCTCGCGCTTCGAGACGAGTTGTACACGCTTCTCGAAGAGGGACTCGACGAGCACTGCACCCTCGGAGAGAAAGTGAATGCCTGGTATGCGGTTCATGAGGGCAGGGTGCGAGAACTATGTCTCCTAATGGATGATTTGCCTCTGGATGATCCCCAGAAGTACATGAACGCCACGGTAATCCACGCCATGGCCCTCGGCGGGCCCGTCAAGGACCGGGTGTGGGCCCTTCACCACAAGCTCCATGATGTCACGGGCGGCTGCGAGCACCTGCTTCCCCTGGAGGAGTTGGTTCATCGCTACGAAAAGATCTGTCGGTGAACCAGGATTGCTACGACGTATAGGGTCGGCCCAACAGCCCAGCGGAGACGGTATGCTCAAGTTGTC
>CAZNWW010000359.1:0-3799 GCA_964576155.1 uncultured Myxococcales bacterium
GACGCCGCCGGTGGTGGCCGCAGTCCCGACCCCGGTGGTGACGACACCGCCGGTCGTGACGCCGAAGCCCAAGTCAGCGACCCCCACCAAGGCTGTGTGCGAAGCCAAGTGCGCCCGGTTCGCCGGTATCTGGAAGGGCTCCGCTGCGATCCAGGGCACCATCCGGCGCAACTGCATCCAGAAATGCGTCAAGCCCGACAAGACGGCCTACCGCGACTGCATCGACGCCGCGTCGTCGATTGAAGACATCGGCAAATGCAACAATATGTAGCGTCTGGCCACCCCTCCAACGTCCGATCACCATCACCGTCATCCCGAGTGAAGCCGAGGGACCTCAGGCGTCGCAACCTCACTGCCTGAGATCCTTCGACTCCGCTGCGCTTCGCTCAGGAAGACTGGCAAGATCAGTCCTGGTGCCGCCTCCCGCACCGTCGCTGGAGCTTGAATCAAGGTGAGGGTGCGGGTAACCTTCGGGTCGGATCTCCGCGGGAGAGGGCGATGTCGGATAGAGAGAAGACGAAGATTGAGGCTGGGCACCAGCAATGGCGTGAGGGTGTGCTGGATCCTCTGCAGGTCAGGCGGCCGCCGCGGCGGGCATCGTTCCCCCTGTCCGACGGCACCGAGGCCGAGCCACTCTACGTTCCCGAGTGGGAGGAGCCGGGCTACGACGAGCGTCTGGGGTACCCCGGGCAATATCCATACACCCGCGGGGTCCAGCCCAATATGTACCGTGGACGTTTCTGGACCATGCGGCAATACGCAGGCTTCGCCACAGCGGAGGAGTCGAACCAGCGGTACCTCTACCTCCTGGCGCAGGGACAGACCGGGCTCTCCGTCGCGTTCGACCTGCCCACGCAGATGGGCTACGACTCCGACCACGCGATGTCCACCGGTGAGGTCGGAAAGGTGGGCGTGGCGATCTCAGCTCTAGACGACATGCGGACCTTGTTCCGGGACATCCCCCTGGACCGGGTCTCCACGTCCATGACCATCAACTCAACGGCCGCTATTCTCCTGGCCATGTATATTGCAATAGCCGAAGAGAACGGGGTGCCGCGGGAGAAGCTCCGCGGGACGATCCAGAACGACCTCCTCAAGGAGTACGTAGCGCGGGGGACCTACATCTTCCCGCCGGAGCCCTCTCTGAGGATCATCACGGACATCTTCGAGTACTGCTCGAAGGAGATGCCCCTCTGGAACACTATCTCCATCTCGGGATATCACATCCGCGAGGCCGGCTCGGACGCGGTTCAGGAGGTGGCCTTCACCCTGGCCGACGGGATGACATACGTGCAGGCGGCGCTGGACTCGGGCCTGGACGTGGATGCCTTCGCGTCGCGGCTGGCGTTCTTCTTCGGGGTCCACAACAACCTCCTCGAGGAGGTGGCCAAGTTCCGGGCGGCGCGCCGTCTCTGGGCCCGCATCATGAAGGAGCGCTTCGGGGCGAAGTCGAAGAAGAGTCTCCTCCTGCGGTTCCACTCCCAGACCGCGGGTTGCGCCCTCACGGCGCAGCAGCCCCAGAACAACGTGGTGCGGGTGGCACTCCAGGCCCTGGCTGCGGTCCTCGGCGGGACGCAGTCACTCCACACCAACTCCATGGACGAGGCCCTGGCGTTGCCCTCCGAGGACGCGGTCCGCCTCGCCCTCCGCACCCAGCAGGTCATCGCACACGAGTCCGGCATCGCAGACTTCGTGGATCCACTGGCCGGGTCCTACGCGGTCGAGGAGATGACCGACGAGATCGAGCGCAAAGCCGAGGAGATGATCGACCGGATCATGGAGATGGGCGGCATGCTCCGCTGCATCGAGTCCGGTTGGGTCAAGCGACAGATCGCCGACACCTCGTACCGATACCAGCGGCGGGTCGAGGACGGCGACCAGGTCGTCGTGGGTCAGAACCGCTTCCAGATGGAGGAGGGGCCCCAGGGCGACATCCTCCGGGTCGATCCCACGATCGCAGAGGCCAGGGCGGGTCAGCTGGGTGCGCTCCGCGCCGGGCGTGACGGGGACGTGATGGACGCGGCCCTCGCGGCGCTCAACGAGGCTGCCCGCGGGGACGCCAATGTCGTGCCCCGGATCATCGACGCGGTCAAGGCCGACGCCACCCTGGGAGAGATCTCTGCGACCCTCGAGGCCGTCTTTGGACGATTCCAGGAGCGCCCGGAAGTGTAACTTGAGTGCCGTGCCCCCCCTCATCCGACTCGACAACGTCAGCCTGTCCTACGGGACCCGCAAGGTTCTGGACGCTGTGGATCTCGAGATCCGGGCCGGGGAGGTGGTAGGCCTTGTCGGGCCCGGCGGCTGCGGCAAGACCCAACTGATCAAGATCCTGGCCACCCTCCTGATTCCCTTCCGGGGCGAAGTACACCACGGCGGCGTACGGATTCGACGGGGCTCTGCACGCCGCAACCAGGAGGCCCGCCTCCGCATCGGAATGCAGTTCCAGAACTTCGCGCTTTTCGACTCCCTTTCCGTGGTGGACAACGTCGTATACCCGTTGCTGGCCCGACTTCGCAGGACAAGCACCGAGGCCCGCGAGGATGCGCTGGGCCGCGCGAGGGACCTCCTCGACCGGGTCGGGCTGAAAGGCACCGGGGATCTCCTCCCCGCTGCGCTCTCCGGTGGCATGAAGCGGAGGGTGGCCGTGGCTCGTGCGCTGGTGGCGCGGCCGCGCATTGCGCTCTTCGATGACCCGACCGCGGGCCTGGATCCCGTGAACTCGGCCCGGATCCTGGAGCTGGTGGCCCGGGAGGCCGCAGGCCAAGACCGGGCGGTGATCATTGCGGGCCACGACCTCGACCGGCTGCTGCCCCTGGTGGACCGGATCCTGGTGCTGCGTGGGGGAGCGTTGGTCTTTGACGGACCGTCCCAGGGGAGCCACCTCGCCGAGGATCCCTGGGTCCGGGCGTTCATCGCTCAGGAGGGATACCTTGGCGAGGCGCTCTAACCGTTTGGCCGTCCATATGGGGGACCTCGTCGGACAGGTGGGGGCCATCGGGCTCACCTTCTGGCGGATCATGCGGGTCCTCTTTCCGCCGCGGTTCGATCGAAACCAGATGGTGCAGAACCTGTACCGTATCGGTGTGAAGTCCCTCCCCATCGTAGCGCTCACCGCGGTCTTTGCCGGCGCGATCATGGTGGTGCAGACAATGGCTTACGTGCGTGCCACCGGAGCCAGCGGCCTGGTGCCCATCGCCACGGTGATCGCCGTCTTCGCAGAGATCGGTCCGCTCCTCATCGGACTCATGTTCTCCGGGCGGGTGGGGGCGAACACCACAGCGGACCTGGGGACCATGGTGATCACCGAGCAAATGGACGCATTGCGCGCCCTCGCTATCGACCCTGTCCGGTACTTCATTGCGCCCCGATACGTGGCCATGGTCCTCATGCTCGTCCTCCTCACCGCGATCGGCGATGTCTTCGCTGTTTTTGGCGGCGCGGTCACCGCCGAGCTGCTCCTGGACATCGACCGCATGGAGTTCCTGCGGGTCATCCCGGACGGGGATCTCCTCGACGACTCATCGTGGGACTGGTCAAGGGCGGAACCTTCGGCGCGATCATCTCCGTGGTGAGCTGCACCTACGGCCTCCGCGTCGGCCGGGGGACCAGGGAGGTCGGCAGAGCCGTGAACCAGTCCGTGGTGGCGACGGCCCTCGGGATCTTCGCGAGCGACTACCTGATCACGTGGCTCTGGTACAATCTGGGCGGGGGTTGAGATGAACCTGCCTGTACGTATCACACGCTTGTCCGTCGAGACCCTCTGGAGCACCCTCCGTCGGGGGATCCGGATACGTGCGTT
>CAZNWW010000359.1:3809-4901 GCA_964576155.1 uncultured Myxococcales bacterium
GAGGGGGGGGCGGGCCCTGGCCTTGAGCGGGGTCGTGACCCTGGGCTTTGTGGGGGTCATCGGCGTCTACCAGACAGCGGAGCAGATGAAGAAGGTGATCCCGGAGTTCTCGCTCCTGGGGGCCGCTACCCTGCAACTCCTGGTTCGGGAGTTTGCGCCCATCATCGCCGGACTCATGGTCGCCACCAAGGTCGGCACCGGCCTCGCCGCGGAGGTGGGGAGCATGGTGGTCACGGATCAGGTGGACGCGATGCGCCTCTGCGGCGTGGATCCAGTCGACGAGCTCGTGGTGCCTCGGGTCTGGGGGACCGTGTTGGCCATGGTCGGTCTGTCGACCCTCGGTGGTGTGGTCGCCTATGTCGCAGGCATGTGGACTGCGTGGAGCGCCTTCGACGTGCCCCCGGAGACCTTCATCAACCTGCGCTTCGTGAAGACGCCTGACCTCTGGGTGGGCCTGTCCAAGGCGGTGATCTTCGGCTTCTCCATCCCGGTGGTGTCCATCGCCTGCGGGCTGGAGGCGAAGGGCGGCTCCGACGCGGTTGGAGAGGCGACCACCAAAGCCGTGGTCTGGTCGAGCTTCTCGGTGATCCTCCTGGATCTCGTGGTGGGCGCGCTCGCCGAGGTGCTCGGGTGGACCGCATGAGCGCTGACGCAATCGCCCGCTTCGTGGGGGTCGAGAAGACCTTCGGCGCCAACCGCGTCCTCGACAGGATTGAGTTGACTCTGCCCAAGGGCGGGACCACCTTCATCGTAGGGCCTTCGGGCACTGGAAAGAGCGTCCTTGCGAAGCACCTGGTGGGCTTCGTTCGTCCCGATGTGGGCGAGGTATGGTACGGCGATGTGCCGGTTCACGCGTTGGACGAGGAGGCCCTTCGTGGGGTCCGCCGTCGCTGCGTCTACGTGTTTCAACACCCGACGCTGTTCGACTCCATGACCGTCGAGGAGAACGTCCGGCTCGTGATACAGCAGCACCGGGAGGTCGGCGTAGCCGAGCAGCGCCGAGAGGTGCGGAAGACGCTGGAGCGTCTTGGCATCGATGGCGTAGCGAGCCAATCGCCCAGCACCCTCTCCAGCGGCGAGCAGAAGCTCGTG
>CAZNWW010000360.1:0-4884 GCA_964576155.1 uncultured Myxococcales bacterium
GGGGACCCTGTCAGACACCAAGCTGACGAAGCTGCGGCTGGAGGTCCTGGGGTTCATCTTCCAGTCCTTCAACCTCATCGGTGTCCTGGATGCGTTCCAGAACGTGGAGTTCCCCTTGCTGCTCCAGGGGAAGCTCTCCCGCAAGGAACGCCGTGACCGCGTCAGCGACCTCCTTCAGAAGGTAGGGCTGGAAGAGCACGGGCACCATCGGCCCAACGAGCTCAGCGGGGGACAGCGCCAGCGCGTCGCCATTGCGCGGGCCCTGGTGACCCACCCCAAGATCGTCCTAGCCGATGAACCCACCGCGAACCTCGACAGCGGCACCGGTGACCAGATCATCGACGTGATGAAGGTCATCAACGCGGAGCAGGGGACGACCTTCATCTTCTCCACCCACGACGAGCGGGTGATGGCCCATGCGGATCGGGTGATCCGGCTGGAGGACGGGCGCGTGGCGGAGGGCGGATAATGCTCCTGATCCGTATCGCGGTCCGCAACATCCTGGCGACGCCGGTGCGGACCCTGATCATCGGTGTCCTGGTCGTCTTCGGCACGGTCCTCGTGGTCGTGGGCGGAAGCCTCCTCACCACCCTCGACGGGACCATGGCGAAGAGCGTCGTGGGGAGCGTGTCAGGGCATCTCCAGATCCACAGCGCGGACGCGAGGGACAAGCTGGACCTCTTCAATCCCCCCACGGGAACTCCGGATCTCGGGCACCTCGAAGATTTCACCGCAATCAAGGACATCGTGCTGGGCGTCGAGGGGGTCGAGGCTGTGATCCCCATGGGAACCGACCTGGCCATGGTCTACTCCGGCAACATCCTCGACATCCGCATCGCGGAACTCAAGGAGGCCCTCGAGGCGGTCGACACAACACAGGTGGAGATCATCGCTGCCCACATCCGCTCTATCGTCGAGATGCTGCGCGGCGGCGTGGAGAACCTGGACGGCTTCGCTCGCCGGGACCTCACGGATGAGGACGCAATCGTCTCGCCCGAGGACATCGACCGGGTGATCTCCGACGAGTTCTGGCAGGAGTTTGAACAGGATCCCAGGCGCGCCGTGGAGTTCCTCGAGGACAAGATAACGCCGCTGGCCATGGACGAGAAGATGCTCTGGCTCCGCTACATCGGAACCGACACCGCGGCCTTCGACGAGCTCTTCGACATGTTCGAGATAGTCAAGGGTGAGATGATCCCGCCTGGACAGCGCGGCTTCCTCTTCTCGGACCGCATGTACGAGTGGCAGGCCAAGCACGCAGTGGCCCGGCGCCTCGACCGCATCAAGGAGCTGCGGGAGCAGGACCGCTTCATCGAGGATGATCCCAAGACCGAGAACTTGGTGAAGCAGAACAGTCGTCAGTACGGCGAAATCATGATCCAGCTCGATGGCCCGGCCACGGCGCTGGTCACCGATCAACTCGAGGACTTCCTCGACGAGCCCGCCGACGCGTCGCTGAAGGACCTCCTGTCGTCGTTCCTGGACATGAACGACGACAACTTCGATGAACGCTACGCGTTCTTCTACGACAAGATCGCGCCGCACCTGATCCTCTTCAAGGTCCGCATGGGGGACTCCCTCACCATCACCACCCTTGATCGGAGCGGGTACCTGACCAATGTCCTCGTGAAGGTCTACGGCACGTACAAGTTCAAGGGCCTCGAGAAGTCCGTGCTCGCGGGCGTGTACAACGTAGTGGATCTCATGACCTTCCGGGACCTCTACGGGTACATGACCGAGGACCGTCGGGAGGAGATCGAGCGGCTCCAGGACGACGCAGGTGTCGAACGCTACGAGCGGGAGGACGCTGAGGACGCCCTCTTCGGGGGCGATGACACTGAGACCATCGAGGTCGTGGACGCCATGGGCTTCGACGAGTTCGCGGGCATCGACATGACCGACGGCGGCAAGCGCTATGACGCTGAGCTCATGTCCCGGGTCTACACCCAGGCCGAGATTGAAGACGGCGTGGTGATCCAGGCCGCAGTACGATTGGACTCCATGGAGCGCGTCGACGAGGCGATGAGTGAGATCCAGGCCCGCCTGGACGCGGCCGGGATGAACGCGAAGGTCGTGGACTGGCGCTCGGCTTCGGGCCTGGTGGGCCAGTTCATCGGCGTAATCTGGGCCGTGCTGGTGAGCGCCATCTTCATCATCTTCCTGGTGGCGCTGGTTATCATCAACAACTCCATGGTCATGGCCACCCTGGACCGAACCCGTGAGATCGGGGCCATGCGCGCCATGGGTGCGCAGAAGCGCTACATCTTCTCGATGCTGGTGATCGAATCCCTGGTCCTGGGCTTCGGCTTCGGACTCATCGGGGTCCTCGTGGGCACGGGCCTGATCCTCGTGCTGGGACAGGTGGGTATCCCGGCCTTCAGCGATGAGCTCTACTTCATCTTCGCCGGACCGGCCCTCTACCCTGTCTTGAAGGCGGCGCATTTCCTGCTGGCCTTCGTTGTAGTGCTCATGGTGGTGGTGGCCTCGGTCTTCTATCCAGCCAGGCTGGCGATGAAGGTCCAGCCCGTGGAAGCCATGGGCAAGGAGGAGTAACATGGGACGGCTCTTCCTCATCGCAGTCCGCAACCTCCTGGTCAACAAGCGCCGGAACCTGCTCCTGGGCGGAGCCATCGCCGGGGTCACCATGCTCCTGACCCTGCTGGGCTCGGTTGGCGCCGGGATCCAGCACACCATGATTGACGCGGGGACCGCCCTGATCTCGGGGCACGTCAACGTGGGCGGGTTCTACAAGATCTCGGCCGGGCGTCCCGCACCTGTCCTCACGGGACGGGCGAAGCTCCTGGAGGACGTCAAGGCCGAAGTCCCGGAGGCCCGCCTCATCGTTGATCGGACACGCGGCTTCGGGAAGCTCGTGAGCGAGACCGACTCGGTCCAGGCCGGCCTCACGGGGATCGACATCACCAGGGACCGGGAGATCCTGAAGGTGGTGCAGGTGATCGACGGGGACGTGGAGGACCTGGCCCGCCCGCACACCGTGATGCTCTATAAAAAACAGGCCGAGCGCCTCGGCGTGGAGGTCGGACGGAGCCTCACGATCACAGCGCCGGTGCTCCGGGGGCGCAACAACTCCCTGGACGTGGAGGTCGTGGCCATCGCCAAGGACCTCGGCCTCCTGTCGCTCATGAACTGCTACGTCTCGAAGGACACGACCACGGACCTCTATCTCCTGGACGCGGACACCACGGGGGTCATCCAGATCCGCCTCGACGACCCCGGCGAATCCGACGCGGTGGCAGAGCGCCTGCGCGCCGCGCTGCCCGAGCGGGGCTACGAGGTGATGGAGAAGATGGACGGGCCCTTCTATCACAAGTTCCAGACCATCGCCGGGGAGGACTGGACGGGCCTCAAGTTGGACATCACGACCTGGGAGGAGGACCTGTCCATGATGGAATGGACCATCAAGACCTTCTCCACGATCACCTGGCTCCTGACGGGCATCCTCCTGGTCATCATCATCATCGGCGTCATGAACACGCTCTGGATCAACATCCGGGACCGCACAAGAGAGATCGGGACGCTACGGGCCATCGGCATGCGGCGTCACAAGGTGCTCATCATGGTGCTCATGGAGGTGGCGGTGCTGTCGGTGGTCTTCACGACAGTCGGGGTGGGCCTCGGTGCCGCCGGGTCCGAGCTCCTCAACGTCTTGCACATCCCGGTCTCCACCGGGTTCCAGCTCTTCCTCATGTCCGACACGCTGAAGCTGGTCCTGGACCTGGACAGCATCGCCTCGGCCCTGTTCTGGATCCCCACGGCGATCACGACCTTCTCCCTCTTCCCGGCCCTTCGAGGTGCCCGTATGAAGCCGATCACCGCGATCCACCACGTTGGATAGGAGGCATCGCATGCGCCAATTCCTACTCACACTCATGTGCATGATCTTCGCGGCGGGACCGGCCCTGGCCCTCGACGCGACAGAAACGACTGCCCTGCTCGAGCGCCTCGACGAGCGGCAGCGCAACAGCGGCGACTACAAGTCCCTCGCCTATGTGGAGACCCGGGAGCGGGGCAAGAGCGACCGGGTCCTGGAGGCGGTCATCTATCGGCGGGACGAGAAGGATCAGATGATGATCCTGATGATCAAGCCCAAGTCCGAGCGGGGCAAGGGCTACCTGCGCAAGGACAAGAACCTGTGGATGTACGACCCCAGCGTCGGCCGCTGGGAGCGCCGCACCGAGCGGGAGCGCATCGCGGGGACCGACAGCCGCCGTGCGGACTTCGACGAAAGCCGACTAGCTGAGGAGTACACGTCGGAGTACATCAGCAAGAAGTCCCTCGGGAAGTTCACAATCCACCACATCAAGCTCACCGCAAAGAAGGACGCCGACGTCCCCTACCCTGTCGTGGAAATCTCCGTGGATGTGAAGACCGAGAACGTCCTAAAGCAGCAGGAGTTCGCCGCCAGCGGCAAGCTCATGCGGACCACGTACACCCCCAAGTGGAAGAAGCTCTTCAGCGAATCGAAGGGAGAAGACGTCTGGCATCCCAGCGAAATCCGGATCTACGACGAGGTAGAGAAAGACAACTCCACCCTGATCGTAATCAAATCCGTAGACCTGCGCCCCCTCCCCGCGAACATCTTCACCAAGGCCTGGCTGGAGTCCAAATCAAGATGAGACGGCTGACCCTCATCATCGCAGCACTCCTCCTGGCTGCGCCGGCCGCGGCGCAGGACCGCCCCGCCGAGGACGACATCTTCGGCGGAGGCGGACCAATCGTCCCGGACGAGGCCGTGCGGGACGACGCCATCTTCGGTGAAAATGGCACCGGCGAGGTCAAGGAGAACCGCGAACTCCTGGACGACGACCGCCTCCAGATCGGCGGGATGCTCTATATGCGGTTCATGTCCCAGTTCAACCAGGA
>CAZNWW010000361.1:0-2465 GCA_964576155.1 uncultured Myxococcales bacterium
AGTCATCCATGCGCATTCTCACCGCCCTCGCCTTGATCCTCGCGTCCTGTTCCGCACCCCAGACCGAGCCCGCCGCCGGCCCTTCGAAGCTCGAAGAGCGAAGCGAGGAGTCCGAAACCCGGTACTACAGCTTCGACGACCTGCTCGTCGACGACGACCTCGTCAAGCCGACACATCTCCAGCTGGTGGAACCTCGCGTCGAAGCGAGCCCCGACGCAGTCCTCCTCGACAAGGCCGAGGTCTTTTTCAGTAACAACGACCTCTTCAACGCCAAGCCGCTCTATGAGGCGGTGGCCCGCGGCGACGACGACGCCCTGGCGCTCTACGCGCGTTACAAGCTCGCCTGGGTCCACTACAACCTGGGCGAGTTCCCCGAGGCAATGGATTACTTCGCCGCGACTGCGCAGGGCCGCGGCCCCGATGGTCAGCCCACCATGCTGGCCCGCCAGGCCCTCTCGGATACGGTGTTTGCCTTCGCAGAGGTGGGCAAGCCCGGGCACGCCCCGGCCTTCTACAAGAAGATGGCGCCCGATGAGTGGCGGAAATACTGCGACCGCCTGAGCCAGATCTATGAGACCGAGGGGAAGCTCGACGACGCGCAGGCGTTGAGGGATTCGCTGGAGTAGCAGGAGGCTGTTCTAGAGAGCTGACCAACTGCCACGTGCTCAACCAAGTTTTGCAGGCGGCTTGAGTTTGTTGGTCAGCTCTCTAGAACCTTCCGATGGGGACCTGGAATCTGAATACCAGCCCAAGCATTTGGCCCTACTGGTCTGAACTCACTGGGAATATTCGCCCTCCGTCCCTGTCGTCCCCCCTCCCCGGCCGTTCGTTCGAGTTGCTCACCACCACCCGACTCATGTATCTTAGTCACCCCTGGAGGTGCCTACCATGAAGTGGACATGGATGTGCCATCTGGTCGTGGTGCCGGCCGTGATGATTGTCGCGGGATGTGGCGGTGGTTCGACCACGGTTACCCCTGACGACACCGGCGCCGACACCCCGACGCTGGCCGATTTGGAAGCAGAGAGTATCGAGCAGGACTCCATCATCTTCGCGGAGACCGGAAGCGAGGACACCGCGGCGGAGACCCTCTCCCCGGATCTGAAGATCATAGACGACACGGAGCCGCAGCCAGGCTGTGAGTCCGGCGAGGGCTGCTTCCTGGATCCCTGCTCGGAGAACGACGAGTGCCTGTCCGGTTGGTGCGTGGAGCACATGGGGCAGAAGGTCTGCTCCCAGACCTGCGAGGAGGAGTGCCCCGAGGGCTGGTCCTGCCTCCAGGTCGGGACCGGGGGGCGTGACGTGGTGTTCATCTGCGTGTCCAACTTCCCCAACCTCTGCCGGCCCTGCACCGCGGCCGCGGACTGCGAGGGGGTCTCGGGTACGGAGCACGCGTGCGTTGCCTACGAGGGCGAGGGCGCCTTCTGCGGGGGCAATTGCGGCGTCGACGAAGCTTGCCCCGGGGGCTTCACCTGCGAGACCGTGAACACGGTGGACGGAATCGAGCTGGACCAGTGCGTGAACGCCGAGGGGATCTGCCCCTGCACAGACACATCGGTGGAGCTGGGCCTGTTCACTTACTGCGAGGTGGAGAATGAGGCCGGCTTTTGCCAGGGCAAGCGGGTTTGTGCCGAGGAGGGCCTGACCGAGTGCGACGCGCCCGAGCCAGCGGAGGAGACCTGCAACGGGCTGGACGACGACTGCGACGAAAACGTTGACGAGGGGGATCTGGTCGAGGGCATCGGGATCTGCGATGACGGTAACGACTGCACTGCGGACCAGTGCCTCGGCGCGGAGGGCTGTGAGAACACACCCCTGTCTGAGGGCGAGTGCAAGGACGGGGACGCGTGCACCGTCGCAGATCACTGCGAGGAGGGCGTCTGCATCGGGAACCCGGTGCTCTGTGATGACGGGAACCCCTGCACCGCCGACCAATGCGACGAGGCGGGCGGGTGCGTCTTTGAAGGCAACGACGACGACTGTGATGACGGGGACCCCTGTACCGTGGACGACCACTGCGTGGAGAGCGTTTGCTCGGGGGACATCGTCCCCTGCGAGTGCCAGGCAGACGCGGACTGCGCCCCGTTCGAGGATGGCGACCTGTGCACCGGGACGCTCACCTGCAACCTCGAGGAGTGGCCCTACAAGTGCATGACCATCCCGGAGACGGTGGTCGAGTGCGAGGCGCCGATCCCCGGGCCCAATGCGGTTTGTCAGCAGGCGTATTGTGAGCCCGGCACCGGCCAGTGCTCGGTGATCGCGGACAACGAGGGCTTCAGCTGCGACGACGGCAACGAGTGCACGATCGGTGACCAATGTGTCGCCGGTACCTGCACCCCCGGCGTTCCCAACATCTGCAACGACGACAATCCCTGCACCGACGACACATGCGACCCGGAGCTGGGCTGCGCCTTTGCGAACAACACTTTGCCCTGTGATGACGGCAGCGTCTGCACCGTCGGTGA
>CAZNWW010000361.1:2475-4879 GCA_964576155.1 uncultured Myxococcales bacterium
CCGCTGCCGTGCGACGATGACAACGTCTGCACCGACGACGCCTGCGACCCGGTCATGGACGGCGTCTTCGTCTCCAACCAGGGTGCGTGCTCCGACGACGTCGATTGCACCCTCGGCGACCACTGCGTGGACGGCGCATGTGTCTACGACGACCTGGCCTCCTGTGATGACGGGAACCCATGCACCGACAACTCCTGCGAGCCGACCCAGGGCTGCTTCTCGGCAACCAACGAGGCCGAGTGCGACGACAACGACGTCTGCACCACGGGGGACCACTGCAGCCAGGGCAAGTGTGTCTTCGACGGAGGGCTGTTCTGCGACGACTTCAACCCGTGCACCGATGATGCCTGCGACCCGGTGCAGGGCTGCGTCCATACCCTCAACGAGGCACCCTGCGACGATGGGGACGCGTGCACCGTCGGGGAGACCTGCGTTGCTGGGGAATGCGGCGTGGGGCCGCCCCTGGACTGTGATGACGGGGATCCATGCACCGAGGAGACCTGCGACATGGTGTTGGGCTGTCAGCACCTGAACGTCTGCGCGGGGTGGCACACCGTGGCCATCGTTCCGGGCGGATTTACGGGACAGGCCCTGTCCTCGGGGACCATGAGCCTGACCGTGGGGCAGACCAGCGCAGGCCTGTACCCGGGTGACGAGATTTCAATCCACGTCGGCGTCGGCCCGATCTCGACCGTGGAATAGGGAGAGGATAATGAATAGAACGTACACGATGTTCGCCGCAGTGGTGGTCCTGACGCTGGGTCTCTCGACCGTTGCCCAGGCCGCGCCCAACGAGATCCACACCCAGGGCGTCCTTCGGGACGCGAACGGCGATCTTATGTCCGGCGACATGGACCTGGTCTTCGGGATCTACGACAGCCCGGTGGACGGGCAGCTCCTGTGGGAGGAGTCGGTGACGGTGACGCTCATGGGGGGCGTCTTCGACGTGCTGCTGCCCAGTGACCTGGAGAGCTTTCCCTTCCCAGCGGGCCTCTTCGACGAGGACGGCCGCTGGCTCTCCATCACCCCCGCGGATCAGGACGAGCTGCCCAGGACCCAACTCTCGTCGGTGCCCTACGCGCTGCAAGCGAACGTGGCCGGCGATCTCCAGTGCAGCGGCTGCATCGAATCGGACGAGGTGGACTTCAACTACGCGTCCTCCGACGCGCCCGGGGGCGCCGCCAGCACCGCGCTGGTGGCCAACGAGGCCATGGTGGCGAACAACGTGTCCTGCGCGGGCTGCGTGACCTTGGAGGCCATCGACGCCACGGTGCTCAGCGCGGTCAACATCTCTTATGAGAACGTCATCTCCGGTCTGGCCGCGGTGACGGTGCAGGACGCGATCGACGAGAACGCGCTCAGCGTGGCCGACCACATGGCAGACAACGTCGCGCACAGCAGCGGCGGAGGAGAAGGCGGGGCCAAGGTGCGGGTGGTGGCCAACGACATGATAGTGGTCTCCGGCCAGGTGGCCACCGAGTACCTCTACGTCTTCAGTGCGGATACACCCAAGGTCTACCTGTACGCGCATGGACGGGCGAACATCGAAGGCGAGGGAGCCAGTCCGGGGGGCGGCGGCGGGACGGTCTTCTACACTCGCTGCGCGTGGGTCGGCGCCCATTCCGAGTCCACCGGCTCCTGCACCCCCCCGGCCTGCCCGGAGGGATGGACCGATCTTGGGTTCATCGGCAACGTCAAGACGGGCAGCTCGGGGACGGGCTATAACTACTACACGAACGACGCAGACAACGCCACCTACACCGCGTCGTCCGGCTACCAGGAACGGCCCTGCTATCACCCCATGGCGTCAGCAATAGCGCAGCCACGATGCGCCTGGACGGGTGCCCACGCGGAGTCCATCGGCAGCTGTACGCCTTCGGCGTGTCCGGTCGGATGGACCGACTGGGGCGTCACGGGCAACGTCCGGACCGGCAGCTCAGGGACGGGCTATGATTACTATACGAACGACGCAGACAACGCCGCGTACACCGCATCGTCCGGCTACCAGGAGCGCACCTGCGTCAACCAGGTCAAGAGCGAGATCCCTCAAGGGGTTCAGCTCTGGGTGGACGGCGTGGACCAGACAGCAGCCATCGGCGACCAGCAGGGCAAGGGCGCTCCGTCCTTCACCGGGGCCGCCTGGGGCGCCGACGGGACCACGCCGTGGTCCACCGGGCGCCTGGACATCTCCCAGGTCTCGGACTGGGGTGTGGGCGAGCACAGCCTGCAGTTCAGGAACACCGGCGAGAGCGGTGGCAAGATCCAGTATCATGTCTTCTTCGTGGATCCGGCCGGCGAATCGGTGGCCTTCCCCAACGACGGCTGCGGCGGGGCCGAAGCCCTGGTCTTCGACGGCGTCGTCGCCACGGTCAACGGTACCACCGAGGACATGCTGGGCGAGAAC
>CAZNWW010000362.1:0-1541 GCA_964576155.1 uncultured Myxococcales bacterium
ATTTCTCGCCGGCCTTCTTGCCTTCGGAGGTCTTCTTGAACTCATCCCGGGCGAACTTGTAGATCTTCTTCGCCTTGACGCAGTCGTTGGTGCGCTCGTACGAGAGGCCGATGCGCAGCACAGCCTCACGGAAGCGGTCCCCGCGCTGGTAGCTGTCGTAGACCTTTCGGTACTCCGTGACGGCCTCGACGAAGCGACTCTCGGAGAAGTAGCTCTCTCCGATGTAGAACTGTGCATCGTCCGCCTTCTCGTCGTCCGGTGCGCGCCTGATGAACTCGGTGAAGATGGCGCGCGCCGTCTTCGTGTATCCGGCGTTGAATTTGTCCAGCGCGACCTTGTACATCTCGGCGGGGTCTTGGGGCAGATCTTCCGGGAGAGACTCACGATCCCCACCGAGTCGCTCGTCCACCAGTCCCTTGATGCCTTTGATCTTGCCTTGGATGCGGTCCAATCGATGGACCACCTCTTCCTGGGTGCCGGCGGTGCGGGCGAGCTGCACGCGCAGGTCGTCCAGGTCCGCCCTGAGGTTGGCCAGGAGGTCTCGGATCTGCCCATCCTCATCGTCGACGTAGGTCTTTACGTTGTCGATGCGCTTCTCGTGGCGGTCCGTTCGGTTCACGAGCTCGTTGTTGGACTGCTCGAGGGCCGCTACGCGCTCCATCAAGGCCTTGTGCTTCCCCGTGGTGACGAGGCAGCCCTGGACCAGGATGGAGATGAGGATGACTGAGATAAAGAGACGAGTAGTCAAGGAACGGTCGCTACTTGATGATGATCTCGACCCGCCGGTTCTTCCACCAGCAGTCTTCGCCGCTCGAGGTGCAGACAGGCTTATCCTCACCATAGGAGATGGTGGAGAGGTTCGAGCGGGAGGCGCCCTTGTCCACCATGAAGTTCTTGGCGGAGGAGGAGCGGCGCATGCCGAGCTGCATGTTGAACTCGTCGGTGCCGCGCTCGTCGCAATGCCCCTCGACGCTCACGCCGATACCGATGGTGTTGGCGCATTCGGCGTTCGTGGACAGGATCCGCCGCGCGTCGGTGGTCAGGGAGGACTCGTTGTAGTCGAAGTACGCGCTCTGGAAGTCGCACGCCCAGACGCAGCCGCCGTTGACGCACTTCTTCCCGGCGGGGCAGCCTTCCTTCTCGCAGCCATACTTGATTTTGATGCAGCGCTCGCCCTTGCACTCGTGGTCTGCGGGGCAGTGGGAGTTATCCTTGCACTCACCGCCGCATTTCCCGATCTCGGCGCCCTCGTCCTTCCAGCACTTGCCGCCGGGGCAGTCAGCGTCCGAGTGGCAGCAGCCGGGACGGGTCATGCAGGTGTAGCTGCCGGAGCACATCTGGCATTTATCACCAGACTTGGACTCACAGTTGCCGTCAGTCCGGCACTCGCGACACAGCTTGTCCACGCAGTACTGGTTGTGCTCGGCGCAGTGTTTGTCCTCGTCACAGTTCGGGTACTTTGGCCCACAACCTGACGCTGAAAACATCGCAGCCACAAAAAAGATGCTGAGAATGGACCAGCCGATTTTCGCCCGCATTGA
>CAZNWW010000362.1:1560-4867 GCA_964576155.1 uncultured Myxococcales bacterium
CGGGTTGCCATACTTAGTCAACCCCCTTCGCGGTGTCAAGGATAATCGAGCGCGTAGCGCCCGAGCGCCAGCCCTCCCGCCACGCATGCTAGCACCGATGCTGTCTCGGTACGTAGAACCAACGGACCGAGGCGGAGGGGCTCGAAACCCGCGCTCGACAGCGTGTCCAGCTCCCCCGGGCTGAGCCCGCCTTCGGGGCCCACTGCGACCATCACCCGTCGTGACCGCGGGGCGTTGGCCAGTTCTGCTAGCGCGAGCGCGCCCTCGCCCGGAACCTCTGTGAGGAGAAATCGGCGCTCCCCATCCCCCAGGGGGTCGAGAGCGTGGAGCCCGTCCAGCAGGTCCAAGGCCGGCGGTCCATCCCGCCGGGACTGCCGGCTGGCCTCCAACACGATACGCTCGAGGCGATCGAGCCGGTTCGCCTGTTCCTCCGGATCCCAGCGAGCCACCGAGCGTTCAGCCGGCGCCAGCCGGATATGGTCGACGCCCAGCTCTGTTGCCTTCTGGACCACGAGCTCCAGCTTCCTGCGCTGGAGGAGAGGCTGGAGGAGTGTCAGAACCCCCTGGAGGACACGACGGGACAGGCGCTCCACGATGACGAGACGGACCCGGTCCCCGGTGATTTGGACGATGCGATACAGGGCGGCCCTCCCCTCGGGATCGACGACCTCCACCTCAGCCCCCACGGGGAGCCTCCGCACACGGGCAAGATAGTGATGGTCCCGACCCTCCAGCGCGAGCGCGTCTGCGCCGGCGTCCCCGTCCACAAAGATCCGGGGCCGGCTCATCCCGTCCCTCGCAGGAAGCGACCAGCCCACCAGCCGTCCTCGGTGCGGGTTGTCCCCGGCAGAAGTCCAGTCCCGGCGGCGGTCACGAACCGCTGCGGGAAGGTCTCGTCGTTCGCCGGAACCCCGGACAGGATCAAGGTTCCTCCCGGCGGGACACGTGCAGCGAGATCCGGAGCGAGGTCCACCAGGATGTGTGGGAGGATATTCGCCACCACCAGATCCCAGGTGCCCTCCACCTCACCAACCGGAACAAGGCTCGCCCGGAACGGTGTCTCGTTGAGCAGGGCGTTCCGAGCGCACTCGTCCAGCGCGGGCTCCTCCACGTCGAGGCCGAGGATCTCTCCTGCGCCCAGGAGCCGCGCAGCCACACAGAGCACACCGGAGCCGCAGCCGACGTCAAGGACCGAGGGAACGGCGCCGTCCCTGGTGAACCTGGCCAGATCCTCCTCGAGGAGGGCCATGCTGAGCCGCGTCGTGGGGTGCGTCCCGGTCCCGAAGGCTTCACCCGGGTCGATGTAGATCGTTGTCTCGACGTCTGGCGGTGATTCCCATGGCGGACCCACCGCGAGGGTGTCGGACACTGCGGTCCAATGAAAGTAGCGCCGCCAGTGCTGCACCCAGTCCACGGCTTCGAGATCGGATTGATCCCAGGAGACCAGGGGCGGCGGGCTGTTCCGCGCCTGTTCCAGCAGCTCCGCTGCGGCGGTGTCGTCCTCGGGCCAGAAGACGACCTCGCCGAGGGAAACATCGATGTCCGGCGAACGCCCGAGGCCGTCCGCCGCAAGGGCCATGAAGGGGACGCCGAGGGAGCGGAAGCGCTCCTCGGCTTCGTCGAGGTCGTCGAGGAGGTATCTAAGTCGAAGTGTCTGTATTGAGTCGGTCATTACCACCTCGGGATGAGTATAGACCGTTCGAACTGGATTCAGAAGAGAGAGAACGAGACGTATGACCCTGCATCGCGTCCCCTCCGGCCTTTGGCCGTTCGCTTCGCTCCGTCCCCTTTGGCATAAAATCTTGCGCTCGGCACTGTATCCCTCTTCCCCCTTTGGGGGAAGTACCCCGAAGGGGGATGGGGGAGTCTGCACCAGCAACCAGTAGAAGTCCGTGCCTTCCTCGCGTCCCCACCGACCTTCGACCTCCCCATTCCCGCGCTACATCCGCGATGGACTTCCCCGCCGCCAGACTTGAACGAATATGTATATACATGAGCACCCCGACTGTAATTCGGCGAAGAGAAAGGGCCAGGCACCTGCGGCGCAATATGACTCCGGCGGAGAACTGTCTGTGGAGTCACCTCCGGAGGCGGGCTGTCTCCGGTAATTAATTTCGACGCCAGGCCCCAATTGGCCCCTATATCGTCGACTTCGTTTGCTTGCAGAAGGGTCTCATCATCGAGGTTGACGGAGAACATCACTGTGAGGGAAGACGCTACGATGAACGTCGGACTCTGTGGCTCCATCTGCGAGGATTTCAAACCCTCCGATTCTGGAATTACGAGGTGATAGAGAGAATGGACGCGGTTGTGGAGAGGATCCGAGCAGAGCTGAGGAGGTGAGGCTTGAGAGGCCGGGATTTGGAACGCAACGTTCTTCTATTGGCTGCTGGCGCAGACTCCCCCATCGCCCCAAAGGGGCGATGGGGGCGCAATACAGCAACGAACACAAGCAGCTAATCAGCCGCTACTACCCACACCTTGACCTCAACGACCACATCCGCGTGAAGCTTCACGGGGACGTTGTAGACGCCTAGGGTCTTGATGGGCTCCTCGAGCTGGATCAAGTTGTGGTCGAGCACGAGGCCCTCGGCTTCTAGTGAATCCGAGATGTCGCGAGCGTTCACGGAGCCGAAGAGCTTGTCTTCTTCGCCTGCGTGCCGGTTGAAAGTGAGGGACACGGCGCCGAGACGCTCCGCGAGGCCTTCGGCCTCCTTGCGCTCCTTTTCTACAGCCGCAGCCACGATTCGCTTCTGGTGCTCGAGGGCTTTCACGTTCCCCGTGGTCGCGATCATCGCCTTGCCCTGGGGAATCAAGTAGTTTCGCCCATACCCGTTCTTCACGTCGACCAAGTCACCTGTCAGACCGAGGCCGGGTACACTGGTTGTCAGGATCACCTTCATCGTTCCCTCCAATCAATGCTGGTTCATGGTGGTGAACGGCAGGAGCGCCACGATCCGAGCCCGCTTGATCGCGAGGGACAGGCGTCGCTGGTGCTTCGCGCATGTCCCGGAGATCCGGCGAGGGACCACCTTTCCGCGCTCGGTGATGAACCGCGCGAGGACAGATGGATCCTTGTAGTCGATGTTCAGGGACTTGTCGGCGCAGAAGGGGCAAACCTTCCGACGACGGAAGAACTTCTTCTTTCCAAAGGGTCCACGTACCATGACTACTCACCCTCCTTTTTCTCGGAAATAGGCGGAGGCGTCGCTGCCTCGGGCTCAGGCTCGGGCTCGGGCTCGGGCTTGGGCTTGGGCTTGGGCTTCGGCTTCGGCTTCGGCTTCGGCTTCGGCTCGGGCTTCGGCTC
>CAZNWW010000363.1:0-4865 GCA_964576155.1 uncultured Myxococcales bacterium
CTGAGTCCGCTCAGCTCAGCTACAACGCCCCTCCCGCTGTGGGAGGCCCTTCAGGGCCGAATCGGGGCGTGGATGCGCCTCCCACAGGGAAAGTCGGGGCTGTACCCAAAGGGCATCAGTTTCGCACGAGCGGAACTGCGTCCGCTCAGCTCAACTACAAAGCCCCTCCCACAGAGGATCCGGCTACGCCTGACGCGGCCACTGCAGCTGATCCAATTCACCAATCACCAATCTCTCCCTACACCCTCCGCATCACCTCAACCCCGCCCGGTGCCGCCGTCCGGGTAGACGACGCGCTCCTGGGGACCACCCCAATCGGCATCTTCGTCAGTGATGCGACCGATCCTGTCCGCGTACAGGTAACGCTGGACGCGTACCACCCCCAGGAGTGGGTGTTCGTCCCCGCCGAGATCATCGGCAAGGTCAGCGGGAAGGAGTTCATCCTGGAGGCGTTGGTGTCCCGTAAGCCGGGGACGGAACCACGCGCCACTGACCGTCCGCCCAAGGACGGCACACCCTTCGGGGATCTCTGGTAGACGGGTCGCCTGCACGCGCGTTCTGCCCAGGTCACTTGACGGGAATGGCGTGGTCGTCTAGCCTGTCCTTGAAGAACGAGTGACAGATTAATTTGTTGTGGATTTACTCCCAGAGTGGGGGGTACGGGTGACACCCACCAAAAGTGATCTGGCTGAAGCGCTGATGGCGCTCTACGAGCGGTCGTCCTCGGGCATCCTCGTCATGAACAGGTCGGGCTCGATCATGGCGGCCAACCAGGCCCTGGTGGCCATCCTCGGGAGCCCGAACGAGGGCCTCACCAAGACCTTCAATGTATACGACCTGCCCACCCTGGACACCGACGTGAAGGCCTCGTTCCGTCGGGTCGCAAATGGGGGAGAGCGGGAGATTCTCCGTACCGGATACACCTCAATGCACGGCCGCACCATCGACACCGAGCTCGAGTTGATCCCCGTGCCCTCGACCGAGGACGGTGACGGGCCGTGCCTCGTGGGTATACTCCGGGACATCTCAGAGTTGACCGAGGCCCAGGAGACTGTCCGTCGTGCCTCCAAGATGGAGACGCTCAGCATCCTGGCGGCGGGCCTGGCGCACGATCTGAACAACATCTTCGGCGCAGTGGTGGGTTACGCCTCGATGCTCCGGGACACAGCGCCTACCCACGAGCGGTATCGTCGTTACCTGGGCAACCTGGTGGACGTAGCGGGGAGCGGCGCTCAGCTCGTGGATCGCCTGCTCACCTTCAGCAGCGAGCGCCTCGTTGACCAGACCTCCTGCGATCTGCCTCGGTCCATCCGGCGCGTCGAGGGGCTGCTGGGCTCGTACATCAAGGGCGACATCGACGCGTCGGTCTCCGTGGAGGAGTCGCTCCCCACGGTGCGGGGCAGCTCTACGCGGATCGAGCAGGCCCTCGCAAACCTCCTGGTCAACGCTCGTGACGCAGTAGCCGCAAAAGGGGTAGGCTCCATCCGGGTCACGGCCCGCGTCTGCGAGAGCCTCCCGGAGCGGTGGGTCCTCGAGCCGGTGGAGAACCCCCTCGGGTGGATCGAGGTCAGGGTCGAGGACGACGGCATCGGCATCGACGCGCCGGATCCCGCCGCGGTCTTCGAGCCTTACTTCAGCACCAAGCCCGTAGGGCGTGGGACGGGCCTGGGCCTCAGCATCGTGTATGGGGTCGTCAAGGCGATCCGCGGCGGCATCTCGGTCCAGTCCACGGTGGGCCGTGGGTCAGTTTTCTCACTGTTCCTCCCCGTGATCGGGGAGACCAGGAAGGAGGACACGATCAGCGTCCTCGGCTCCCTTGCAGGGGAGGGGGAGCGGATCCTGATCCTCGAGCGGGATCAGGGGATCCGGGAGTTCGCCGCCTGGGTATTCCTTCGAAATGACTACAAGGTCCTCACCGCGTCGACCGTCGAGGACGCGGTCTCCTTTATTGCGGATCGCAGCGACGACCTCGATCTCTTCGTCACCGAGGCGGAGGTGCCTCCCCTGGACGTTGCGAAGCTGGTCGCAATGGCGAATCGGTTCGAGATTCCCATGATAGCGGTCACCTCCGGCGGCCGCCGGGCTACGATACCCGGCGCATCCACGCTGCTGGCGAAGCCCTTCGACGAGGAGGAGCTCCTCTCTGCTGTGAAGCGAGTCCTGGGCCGGAGTTGACGGAATCCACACAAAAAGTTCGACCGTCCCACTGTTGTCGAGACAAGGAGTGATGTGAGGGATGACGGTTAACGACGTTCTCAGCCGTGACCGAGATCTGCTCGAGCGCTTTCGAGCGGGGGAACGTCGTGCCTTGGAGGCAGTGTTCATGGCGTACGAAGGGCTGGTCCGTACTATCGCGACGCGGGGCTTCGGGGGCTTCACCGGCTTCCGGAATTTTGCGGACGCAGACGACGCTATCTCGTCCACCTTCGAGGCTGCGTTCGAGGAGCGGGCGCGCCTGGCCTACGACGGCATCCAGCCATACCGGTATTACCTCGGAGGGATCACCCGGAACATTATCCGGACCATGTGCCGAAAGCTCGGGCGTGAGATCCTGGTGGAGGAGCTCCCCGAGCTCGTCGATGTCCACGCCGGGCCGAGCGCGCCCGAGGCCGCAGCGGAGGCGCAAGATGACCTGGCCCTCGTGGCGCGGTTCCGCGCGTACCTCGGAGACGCGCGGCGTGTCGCTGTGTTCGAGGGGTACTTCGGCCGCGGGCTCTCCGAGGCTGTCCTGGCAGATGAGCTGGGCATGAACCGGTACCGGGTTCGTCTGCACCTGGCGCGTATCCGGAGGCGCATGCAGCGCTTCCTCCGCGAGGAGGGGTTGGCATGAAGCGCCACGACGCCGACCTCGTTCGCGCCGAACGCCTCGCCTGGGATCGCGCCCTCGGCCGTCACCTCAACGCAGCCGACCACGCGTTCCTCCATGAGTACGCCTCCCGGGCGCCCGACGGGGAAGGACCTTCGGAGCGGGTAACCACGGCCGTGCGCAAGATCACCCACGGGCACGCAGATGTGGCGACAGGGGCCGAGCGCAGGGCCATGTTCGAGGAGGTCATGGCGCGCCGCGAAGGCCGCCGGAGCCGATCCCGCCCCAACCTCCGCACCCTCGGATGGGCCGGCGCAGCCGCGGCCGCGGCCCTGGCCGTTTTCCTGCTGGTGCCCCCGGACGCCCCGCTGCACACCGACCAGGAACCCTCGGAGCACGTCGCCGTTCGAGGCGACCATGACACCCTCCCCGTCGTGGGCCTCGGGATCTCCGGCGTGGATCCCGCAGGCGGTGAGTACGAAGTGGTCCACGGGGAGGGACTCTGTGCCACCGACGCCATGCGGTTCTATCTCACCGTACGTGACGAGCGGACTCCTCATTACGTGCTCTTCGGCGTGCAGGAACTCGAGGACCCCACCTGGTACGTCCCCATGTCCGGGGACACAACAGCTCCGGCGCTCCCGGAGGTTCCCGCACGGACTTGGATGGTGCCCTTCGAGATCGAGGCGGACGGGACCCACGTCCCGGGGCTGGTCTCTGTGGTCTGTATACTGAGCGAGGAGCCGATTCATTTCACCAGGCTCCAGGCCGCCTGGCGGGACGCGGACGGAGACGTGTCCTCCCGCGCAGCGCAGGCAGCCGCCATGGCGGAAGGCGCGGTCAGGATCCTGGTGGAAGAGATCGAGATCATCGAAGACTGTGGGAGGCGGCCATGAGACCGATATTTAGAGCCCTCGCTGTCGCCGTCCTGGCCCTCACAATGGCCGCGCCGTCCCTTGCGGCGGTTCGGCTGGCCCTGGTCGTCGGGAGCAATGAGGCCCTGGATCCGGATCTGGATGCATTACGCTACGCAGACGACGACGCCCTCAGGACCGCAAACCTTCTGGGCCTGGTATCCGATGAAGTGCAGGTCCTGGTGCGCCTCGACAGGGAGACCGAGGCCTTCCACGAGGACCTGGACTGGGCCGCGCCCTACCGGGACACGGTGCTGGCGTCCATCGACATGATGGTCGAGACGGGGATCGAGAGAGCGCGCGCCGGCGAAGACGTGACCCTGTACTTCGCGTACTCCGGTCATGGCAACTACGACCCGGAGGGGAGAGGGTATCTCCACCTCGAAGATGGCCGGCTCACCCTCCGCGACCTCTTCCATCGCCTGGTTTTGCCCACCGAAGGGATCTGCCGGGTGATCCTGATAATCGACGCATGCAATTCGGGCTTCCTGGTGAGCGCCCGGGGCGCGGCGAAGCGCCGCGCGGCCGGACCAACCACCCTCCGGATGGAGGACTACGACCACGTGGGCCTCATCCTCGCCGCCTCCTCGGCGGGGGAGGTCAGGGAGTGGGGACGCTACCTCGCGGGGATCTTCTCCCACCAGGTACGCTCCGGGCTCCTGGGGGGCGCAGACCTGGACGGTGACGGTCGGGTCCTCTTCCCCGAACTCGCAGCGTTCGTGGCCGCGGCCAATGACGCCGTGGTGAATCCAGTCTATCGCCTCTCACCCTACATCCGCGCACCTCTGGGCGCGCCGGATCATGCGGTGATCGATTACCGGGAGGCCCGCGCCCACACACGGATACGAGTGGATCTGAAGGGTGAGAAGCGACTGATCCTGACGGACGACGAGCTCGTCCGCTACGCGGATCTACACCTCGAGGACGGCTTCACTCCCCTGATGCGACTGCCGGGGGCCGGGGTCTGGTGGTTCCGAGTCGGGGACCGAGAGATCCGGGTGGAGGCCGGCGCCGACGAGGAGCTGCTGCTGTCAGCCCAGCCGGCATCTGAGCGGGCCCATGTTTCGGCCAAGGGCGTGGACAGCTACCTGCAACGTCACCTCTTCGAGGTCCCCTTCGGGCGCGGGTTCGCGGGCGAGTACCTT
>CAZNWW010000364.1:0-4864 GCA_964576155.1 uncultured Myxococcales bacterium
GATCCACCGACCAGGCGAGCTGGACGGGGCAGAAGCCTGGGAGCGCATGGAGGTGGGCATCACCGCCTGCGCATCCCTCTGGGCGGAGACCGGCACCGTGGTTCTGGACGCAACATCCAGGGACGGCCTCAAGGTCTCGCTCCTGCCTCGATGGCACATGATCCTGGGGGATGACGCGCAGCTGTTCCGGGACGGACAGGCGTGGTATTCGTCCCTGGACGAGGCCGAGCGGTCCAGGCCCCGGGTGACCTTGCAGGGCCCCAGCCGCACCGCGGACATCGAGAAACGCCTTGTCCTCGGGGTCCACGGTCCTGCCCGGGTCACTGCGTTCATGGCTGTGGGGAAGATAATGGAATTCCAGGAACTGCGACATGACGAGGATCCCGGACAAGGAGGCACATGATGCTGAGAACCCTTGCGGCCCTGCTTGGCCTGGCGCTGGCGATCGGATGCAGCGGTGGAGGAGGCAGTGTCGGTGACGGTGACGGTGGAGCGGACCAGATCGGAGGCGACGCGGAGGGCCCGGGGCTGGACACCTCAGGCCCCGGGGAGGACACCGGCCCCGAGGACTGGTTCAAGCCCCCGGACAGCACCGTTCCGCCCCCCGAGGGCCGTCTGGCCCTCCGATTCGAGATCCACTTCGGCACCACGGATGAGTGGAAGGGGCTCTCCCTCCTGGCACCCTCTGGGTTCTACCACACCGAGGCGGCGGCTGCCGACGCCTGCGCCGGCGAGCTCTCGGACACCTTCCTGGGACAGCTCGAGGCCGCGGTGGACGCGGGTGATCCCTGGTCCTGGGGAGCGACCGGGCAGACAGGCAGCAACTGCGGCAGCACGGCGCTGCGGTACGTGCTCCACATCGAGGATCTCTTTGAGGGCATCTCCATGGACAGCGACTGGTGCGGCCCGGACGAGGACGCGGTGGCGGGACGCGGCGAGATCGTGAAGAAGATCCAGATGCTCAACGCGTACGTCGAGCAGAACGGGGACTGCGGGGTCATGCCCAGGCTCCTCGGCAAGCCCACCGCGGTAGCCTCGGCAGGCATCGACGACGGAACAGGCACCGGCTTCTCCGTAGCCCGCTTCGAGGACCCGGACTTCTGCACCGTGGCCTACATCACCTACACCGGAGATGTCTACCGCTCCAATCGCCCCATCGACATGGACAAGAACACCGCGGACGCGCTCGCCAAGGGCATGATCACGGTGGAGGGTGATCTGCAGGCCCTCGCACTGCAGGCCTGCCCCGAGGCGGCCCCCTTCATGTTCACCCCGGCGGTCCTGGAGGACAACGAACAGGACGCCGTTGTCATGATCGTGGGGCCCGGCCCCGACGGTTGGGAGCCCTGGCTCGCCACCGGCGGCATCGCCACCCTGGTTCTCCCGAACACCAACGACGAGGAGCCCCTCGAGACCATCCACTTCACCGACCTCTCGCTCTTCCGCGTCGAAGGCGCCGGTACCCCCCAGGGGATCGTCAAGGTCTCCTCCTGGGAAGAGTCGATCCTCGAGTCCACAGCCTTCGGCTACGAAGTGGTCACCCCCGGGCGCTAAGGCGCGTCGGCAGCAATCACCTCGACGCCGCTCCCCTCGATGCCCATGATCCTGGTACGAATGGAATCAGGCACCGCGGTCTTTTTGTTGGTGCCGTAGTTGATGTAGACGATCAACCCCTCCCCCACCGCGGCCACCGCTTGCCTCTCATGGCTCACGACGATGTACTCCATCACGAACCGATCGATATCGAGCCTGGAGACCCGCACCCCGAGTGAGAGCGTGTCCGGGTAGGTCAGGGGGATCTTGAAGCGACATTGTGTCGACGCCAGGATGGGTCCCTCGCGGGTCTTCTCCATGTGCGACATGACGTCGATCTTCTCGAAGTAGTGGATACGGGCGGTCTCGAAGTATGTGAAGTACCTGGCATTGTTCACGTGGGAGAAGGCATCCATGTCTCCCCAGGCGACAGGGAATTCCATGATCGTGGAGTAGCCATCGAGCAAAGCATCCATCTTCGTACCTCCTCGGTGCCAGTTCAGGAATAGCGGTTCGGGATGGGGAGGGAGCTGGGGAGTTGCTACTTCTCGAGATCCTTCTGGAGCGCCTCGGCCCGGGCCTGGAGCTTCTTCTCGCTGGCGTTGAACTTCTTGTCGACCTCGGCATTCTTGCGGGCGGTCTCTCGTTCGATCTTCTCGAACTTGACCGCCTGATCCGTCTCGAGATCGCTTGCGTTCTTCTCGTTCTTCTGACGGGTCTTGGCGATGCGCTTCTCCCACTGCTGACGCTGCTCGTCGATGTCTCGCTCGATCTCGGCCTTCAAGGCCTCCTCGAGCCAGGCCTTCGCCTCGGGCTGCGTCTTGAGCAGGTAGTCCAGGTCTTTGCGAACGAAGCCGTTCTTCTCACAGACCGCATCCACCATGGCCGTCTTCGCTGCATCCGCAGCGTCGGGTCGCTTGACCAGCTCCACGGCGACCTCTGTAAAGATGGCGCGGGCCTTCTCCTCCGGGATCTCCTTCCTGCACCCCGAGACCGTTACTGCCAGGAGCAACGTCACGACCAGCAAGATCCGGGTGGCGCCTCGGCCGGAATCCTGTCGAATCCTGTCCACTCTTTTCTCACCCCTTCCGATGAAGGTTCGGCGCCGGAGCCCGTCCCATCGCCCGGCGAATGTGGAGTCTATTCCATCCTTCTGTCCTTTGTCCACAGGAATTGACCCCGCACGTCGGGAGTGGTATCGAGTGAAGCTGGAACAACCTCGGAGGACCTGATGCTGCGATATCTCACGCTCACCGCGGCCTCGGTGGCGCTGCTCTTGTCCCTCGTCAAGCCCGCCGCCGGAGCTCCCCCCGAGGACAAGCCCGACCCCGACCGGCGGATCCTCGTGGTAATAAAAGACGGCGAGAAGATCGGTGAGCTCAGCTACAAGTGGGTCCGCACCGCCTCCGGGAACGAGTTCGCCTCGTCCAAGGTCGAACTCAAGACCGGCGGCTCGAAGTACATCATCCGCACACACCTGAAGCGGCGCGCGAACGGCGTCGTCGAAAAGTACAAGAAGTGGATCGGCCTCGAAGGGGCCAAGCCCGACGTGATCACTTTCTGGAAGGAGGACAAGGTCCGCACGGTCTCCAAGATCCCTGACAGGAAGTTCACCCGCACCTTCGCCCCGCCGGAGTCCTTCTCAATCCTCGACGAGATGGGCTTTCACCTGTACCGGGACTTTGTCCGCTCCTGGCGGAAGAACGGCGACAGCACCCACTCGGTGCTGACGATCCGGGACGGCCGCTTCTCCGAGGTGTCCGTAACCGGCGCAGGCACGGCGCAGGTGACGCGCAAGGAGAAGGCCCGCTCGGTGGATGTGGTCGCCGTGGAGATCGGCGACCAGCGCACCCTGATCTACACCGATGAGAAGGACGAACTATGGGGAATCATCGCGCCAGGTCTCACTCTCACCCGGGGTGGCTGGGCCCTGGGCGAGGTTCAGGCGCCGGTTGCGGCGCCGTCGGATCCTGAGGGAGTCGGCCCTGAAGGGCCTCCCACAGAATCGGGGCCGGAGACCCCTCCCACAGATTCGGGGCCGGAGACCCCTCCCACAGAATCGGGGCCGGAGACCCCTCCCACAACGGAGGAGAAGCCCAAGCCCCTCCCCATCGACTAGCCGACTGCGTTCTCCATCAGCTCGACCTGGATCTCAGGCGGATGCTCTAGGGTGTTGTGAATAGTGCACGCCTTCACGATCCGTGACAGGGACGCGCGCTGGCGATCCGTGAGACCACCCGGGAGCCGAACCTTTACGTCGAACCCGCCGATGCGATTCGGCATTATGGCTTTGGTCCACTCGACATCGACCTGGAAGCCGTCGGTGTTCAGGTCATTCCGCTTGAGGTAGTCGATGGCGTAGACTGCGACGCAGCCTCCCAGGGCTGCGCCCAGGAACTCGGGCGGGGTGAGACCGTCACCGGGTCCCACGGTCGACGGCTGATCCGTGATCACCTCGATGCCCCGATTTTCGATTGCGAACTTGAAGCCGTCGATGTACGAGATCTTCATGCGTAGCCTCCTCTGCCACGGACGAGCCAAAGGAACCCGAAAGGTTTCCGCCTGGATCTTTATCACAGTCCTGGCCTTCGCCGCCTGCGATCGCCCCACACCCCAGGGCCCGGCGCCAGGCAGGCGAACCGAGACAGCGCGGACACCGCGGACCCGCGCCAACACCGGCGTCAAGCCACCGCCGACGGTCGACGAGCCCCAGCCTATCGAGGGGGTCGTTACCCTGTCCCTGGCTGCCGGCGGACACGTCATGGACTGCCGGGCCGGAGAATACCACCCGGCGATGCAGGCCGCACCCGCGGCGAGCGCGGCCGCGCTGCGTTGCGGTGCCGAGGGCGATGGCCTTGTGCTGCAGGCACGATCCGGCGCACCGGACGCGCCGGCCGTGACCGTCGCAACGATTCGCGCGGCCGACGACGCAATAGCGTTGCGATGGAATGATGATGAATTCGAGATGATGTGCTCGCCAGCGGCGTCCTTCGACGCCTGGCAGAAGCAGACCTGTCCTGAAAACGAACAGATCAGTTTGACCGGAATGACCCTCCGCAGGACCTGGCCTTGAAAGCGGCCCCACCACATGGTGCGCTCGGCCCACGTCATCCCTGAGCAACACAACACTTCCACTCAAACGTCATCCTGAGCGCAGTTCCCAGAGGGAAACGAGTCGAAGGACCCCCCAGCCTCTCGGGCAGAGATCTCTCTGCGGACCGAAAGGGAGGTCCCTTCGACAGGCTCAGGGCAGGCTCTTCGACTCCGCTTACGCTACGCTCCTAAGAAACTCCCCAGTTGAGATGCTCGAACACAACCGCAATAAAGGTCA
>CAZNWW010000365.1:0-3993 GCA_964576155.1 uncultured Myxococcales bacterium
CTTCATCCTCTGTTTTTACAGGCAGTTACTACGCCCCTGATTTGATATACACTCTTTTGATTATTGATTTTTCACCGAGCAACTGAGTCCAAACAGGCAAGAAATATCATTGGTGTATGTCAATTGGGGCGGTTGGGGGCTGCTTTTGCTCCCTTATGTTTTCTCATCACACAAAAAACAACATGCGCGCTTAATGAGGCGGCGGGTTCGCGCGGTTGGACGGAGGGCGCGTAGTGCCCGCAGATCCAATGGCGCAAACCGCAGCAGCGAGCTGGCGAAGGCACCCGGCGGGCCGCGCAGCGGACCCCAGAGGGCGATATTGCTAACCCAGCAGTCTAGCCGCGCTGCAGGATTCAGGATCTCAGTCTCATCGGTAGTTCACCGACAAACGCATCTCTTCCACCGTCACCGTTTCATCGACCGCGACTCCCGCTTGGCTCATTGACACGCCGATGATGTTTTCCCCGACCTTCAAGGGCGGGGCGGCCAGCTGGTAGCGCATCGTGAATGACGTTTTCCAGGGATCCCGGACGACGCGCTCGGCGGCCTCCAGAGGCTGGCCGTTGAGCGTGATCGACAGAGTGTCTTCGGTCTCCGGTGGGGCCAAATGCGGTTCGAGCATCATATTTCCGTGCCGACCCAACAAGCCCCCACGATCGGCAATGACATCCCACCAATTCCACGGGCCGGTCAGATCCACTTCCAACGTCAGGCCGGCGATAAGGTCGGCCTGTGTAGCTGCTTCGACGTCGTCTCCGATTCGCAGCGTGATACTGCTTGAGGCGCCCGGCGTAAGCGTATACGGCAGCGGTGGGACACCTGAGGCGAAGCGATAATGACGATTCACCAGGCCATCGGTTCTGTACAGCTTGTCCTTGTCGCGGAGCGTTTCCGGATCACCGATTTCGTCCAGGCACGTATAGTTCAGCCGGCGGACATCTTCCAGTTCCTCCCCCTCCAGGTACTCAAAGGGTGTGCCGAAGTTCCACGTGTAGATGCCATCTGCACCGGCCTGGTACCACTTGGACGCCAAGGCGCGTACCCTGAAAGACAGCAAGTTTTTTCCTTCGTTGATGCAGGGGTACACCGGTACACTGTAGGGGCGGGTCAGATCAACGAATTCCTGTATGTCCAGGGTGAACGACGCGTAACCGCCGCCTACAATCAGGATATCAACCAGGTCCTGCTCGAGCCATTGCTCAATGTCGAGGCCGATGTCGCGTGACTTCGCGATCGTATCCGGCACGCGAACGGCATTGATGATGGCGCGACCGCGCCGGGACGCCGCGGGGCGAGGTGATGGAGTACTACTGCAACACCCAGCTCAACGCCTCCTCTGTGACCACCACCGGTGACGAGTCCACTCCCCCAGCACCTGCGGTCATAGCGGTTGGTGACGTGGTCAGCGCCGGAGGGAGCAAATCCGAGGACTATGAGGGCTGTCTGGTGACCCTCCAGGATGTCCAGGTCATCGCAGCGGATCCGACTCACAACTCCTTCACCCTCGAGGGTGGCCTCCTGGTGAACGACGACATCTACGAGTTCGACCGACCAGCCGTCGGTTGCACCTTCTCCTCTGTTACCGGCGTCATCCAGTTCGCCTTCGGAGAGTACGTGCTCCTCCCGCGGACCCCGACAGATCTCCAGGACGACGGCTCTCCTGCCTGTGATGGCGGGTCGGATCCTGCGCCGACTTCCGTATTCGAACTCCAGAACAGCGAAACCAGCAAGACCTGTACGGATGAGATGTTCGTGAATGGTGGCTCCGCGTCCCTCACCGGCGTCGTCGTCACAACACCCGCCATGTCGATCTCGAACGGTAAATTCCGAGGCTACCATGTCCAGGAGCAGGAGGGAGGGCCCTGGTCCGGCGTCCTGGTGCTCTGGGAGACCGACGGCAGTCCCCCGAACCTCCACATCGGGGACGTCCTGGACGTCAGCGGCGAGTGGACCGAGTTCTACTGCCTGTCAGAGCTCAAAGCCCAAGACTGGACAATCCATGATCCGTGGACGGGGAGTCTGCACCCCGAGGCGGTTGATCCGATGATCCTCGCCAGCGGAATGCCCACCGCCGAGATGTGGGAGGGGGTGGTCATCGCGGTGGAGGATGTGACCGTCGCTTCCGTCGATCAGTACGGTGATCTCGTCCTCAAGGGCAGCGGTCTGTTTGTCGATAACGAGTTCGTCGGGAGCTTCGATTTGCAGCCCGAAGCGTCGTTCTCTTCCATCCTCGGAGTGGTGTACTACAGCTTTGACGAGTACCGTCTCCTGCCCCGCTCTCTCGATGACCTGTTGAAATAATCAGACCTAACGACACGTAAATATTGGAGAACACCAGAAAGCACATGCCATGGTGTTCCTTTTTTACGCCCACCACAACATCTTGTACCTTCGAGACGGGCACACCAAGGGTTCCCACAGCCCCTGTGGGAAAGTCCCGATCCGGGTTACCGGTACCCCGGCACTGCTCCTCAAGATCCGCGTTGTTGCACAGTTGTTGTGCAGCTATCTAACCCTGCACCAACACCCACGACAAGCTACTGTATCACGTTGAAGACAAATGGTATTTCGGCATACTTGGCGGGCTCATAGGCGTCCTTCGCCTTCTGGGAGTATGCCCGGATGTAGAAGACGTGCTGACCGATCTCCTCCTCCGCCTTGCAGTGGAGGGTCACCGTGACGTCTCCCCAGCCGGGGATCACAGAGTCCGGGGGCAGCTCACAATCCTCCGTGGGGTCCTTGATCGCATCGATGCCCACGATGAAATTCACCATGTCCTCTTCAGACGCAATGTTCCGAATGGTGAGCTCGATGTCGAAGGCCTGCGCTATGTAGATATCTTTTGCATCCTGGTAGCCAGGGAGGTGGAGCGGCGCCGTCAGGATGTTGGTCCCAGCGAAAGACTTAGCGAGGCGAACCAGGTGAGCGAACTCATCACGAGACCAACCCTGCTCCTCGTAGATGAAGATTCCGGACGGGTTCACGATGGACGAAAGGTAGACCGGCACCTCGGGATCCTGGGAATCCGGGATCATTCGATATCGCTGGGCAGTGCGCAGGAGGTGTTTGTACTGGTCCTCTGGCAGGGACTCCCTGGTGGCCACCATCCAGTCATTGAGGATGTACTGCGCAGCGCCACGGATAGCGGCCAGCTCCTGCGCGCCGATAGTCGGCTTGAGCTCCTCGGTGTCCTTGGGCAGGAGCTTCCAACGCTGGAGCACGAGATCCACATATCCGTTCGGGTTGGCAGGAACGGTCGCGGGATCCGGCTCCGAGAGGACGTAGTAGTTGGAGCGGGCCGGCACCTCGTACAGCGCTGGCTGAGGGAACATCGCCGATCGCTTCACCGCCCAGAGTCCCACCACGTGTGCCAGGTCCACCTCGAGGTCGCCGCCACCGAGCTGGGGCAGGTAGACCTCCGACGGCTGAAAACCCGTAACCTGGGTCGATAGCCTGTCCAGGGCAGCGTGGGGTCCCGTGGCCAGGGGCCAGCCCTGGTCGTAGAGCTCGTACAGGAACACATTGTTCTCGGGGACGCCGAGGACCACGGGGGCCAGGGCGGCCTTCGCACCTGCATAGACGGTGTCGAAGGGAGTTTCATCCGAGGTGAGGTAGACAATCTGGACTGATGCGCCGGACACGATGAGGTCGTGTATCCGGCCCAGCACGGGCCACTCGTCTCCCTTGTGTGCGAAGACGAAGATAGCTCCCCAGTCAGGGTTCGAGCAGTCTTTCGCACAGGTCCAGGGGCTCTCGTCCGAATCGCAAGTGCCGTTTCCGCAGCCCGTCTCCGGCAGAGGGATATCCTCAGACGGCTCCTGATCCAGTCCGATGTCCGCTGCGGGTACGTCGCCCTCGGGCGTGCCCACCTCAGGTTGGACCCTGCCCCAATCGGAACCAAATGGGCCGTCTCCCCCGACAGTGTCTGCCGGCCTCTGCTTACCGTCACCGCCGCAGCCGCAGATGGACAACATGAGGAGGACTACTCCGACT
>CAZNWW010000365.1:4003-4853 GCA_964576155.1 uncultured Myxococcales bacterium
CTATCGGTGCGCTGTGTTTCACTGTTCCTGGTCCTCAAAGTGATAGCCCACGACGCCCGACAAACCAGCGGCCGTGTGGATCGGTCTCAGGGTGAGGATGAGCTGATCCGAGAGGAGCCCCCCGAGATCCACCCGGGTCGGCGCCTCCTCGTTGCGGAGACGGAGCAGACGGCTCCGGGCCTGCCCGGGGATGTGCACCTCGATGGTGAGCTCCCCCGGTGTCACCGTCCCGACGCTCGGAAGCGAACAACGGTACAGGAGGAGGTGGCTCCAGGAACGCTCGGCGCCCGCATCGACGACAAGACTCTCGTCCTCGTCCCGAGGTATCCAGCAGACCGGCGGCTTGCCGTCGGCCAGCCCCTGGACCGGCAATGGCGGGATCATTTCGGGTTCAGGATGGCGCAAGGAGAGTCGCAGATCTTTCGGCGGGAGGAGCGTAGCGACCGGTCCTAGCGATGGGGTCTCCAGGCTGGGACCAGATGCGTCTGGGATGGCAGGAACCGCCTGCGCCGCCCCTCCCCGGTTCAGCCCCGGAGGTTCCTCTCGAAATATCCGGAGGGGATCCTTCATCAGGGTCAGGATCAGGAAGATCAGCAGGAGCCCCACCGTGACAATGATCAGGACCCATCGGGTCAGGGGACGCCCTGCTGAGATCGAGGACAGCGGCGCGGTGACCGGCCCGAACCTGGCAACTTCATGCTCCGAGGTCTTCTTCTCCACCAGGACTGGAAATCCACCGATTGGGCCCTCGGCACCCGCGGGGCGGGTGTTGCGCGCACCGCACCGGGGACACCGGAGGGCGCCGTCCAGGGGATCACCGCAGCGTACGCAATCACTCATCGTCTTCAAA
>CAZNWW010000366.1:0-4831 GCA_964576155.1 uncultured Myxococcales bacterium
GTTGCGCTGGGTCTCTCAACCACCTGCTCCGTCACCAACGAACACGGCTCCTGCCCCGGGCAGCGGGGCTGCGCTGAGGGCGGCCTCACCGAATGCGACGCTCCTGCACCGGCCCAGGAGACCTGCAACGGCAAGGACGATGACTGCGACGACGACTCCGGGGAGACCGGACAGGATGCGGTCTCTGCGGGACCCAGAGGCGAACCTGCGCCGCTACATGCGTCTGGGACGCCTGGGGGGCTTGCAACGGCCAGGGAGTTTGCGCCGCCGGCTCCACGACGAGCTCGGGATGCTCGTCGAACTGCTCCAGCTCCTACAACAAATGCGGCCTGGGTGGCTGCCCCGGCGGCGACATTGCGACCAGCTACAGTTGCAACTTCTCCTGCGGCTCCTGCTTCGGTAACGACAACCAGACAACGTGCTCGAAGATCTGACCGGATTCCGATGCATTGACACCGGACTCAGCACAATGCCAGAATCGAACCCGCACAGAAAATGGGGGAAGCCATGCAGCGTATGACTCGGATCGCCATTCTCTTCGTCGGCCTCTCGATGACCGCCTGCGGCGGAGGTTCGAGCACAGAGACTCCTGCGGACACCGTCCCCACGGATACTCCCGTGGGGGAGGTGGCTTCGGACGTCTCATCGCAGGAAGATACGCCGCCTCTCCAGGACACACCTTCTCCTCAAGACACATCGCCGCCGGAGGACACGCCGTCACCCGAAGACACGCCGTCACCCGAAGACACGCCGCCGCCGGAGGACACGCCGCCACCCGAAATCACACCGCCGCCGGAGGACACGACGCCCACAGGCATTGGTCCGCTCTGCTTCCCCAACGTCTACGAGGAGGACGAACCCGGACCGGATTATGACCAGTTCGAGCCGATCATCGGAGAGCATTGCATGGGCACGAACCACCAGGACATCACCGACGTCCAGCGTGTGGTCTTCTTCGGTGATTCGGTCTCCGTCGGTACCCCCAACACCGCGCACCTGCTCTCGGTGGACAACAACCACTTCTACAGAAACCTCCTTGGAGAATGGCTGGCCGCCGAGTTCGGCCTGGATACGGGAGATTTCTTCTCCTGGGGAGTCTGGAAGACCTACGACTACTTCTCAGGCAAGGGCGGAAAGATGGAGTCGGGGGATTTCAAGAACTGCTCCAAATGGGGTGCAAGGACCGACGACCTCATGGACGGCGGTGGACAGATCGGAGAATGCATGGGCGGGGTGGGCAGCCCCTTCAGGACCCTCTTCGTCTTCACCATGGGCGGCAACGACATCGCAAAGATCACGCAGATCGGCGCCGAGGCCTCCCCCGAGGAGATCGCTGCGGGATACCCCGCTGCCTGGGCCCTCGCAGAGACCACCGTGGACTACCTCGAGGAGGCCGTCCAGTGGCTCAAGGACCCGGACAACTTCCCGAACGGCTCCTACGTGATCTACGTCAACGGCTTCGAATTCACCGACGCCACCGGGGAGACCTCCGCGTGTACCCCCAATCTGGAGTTCTACATCCCGGGGATCGGGATGATCAACCTCGCGGAGCTCGGCATCCCCGTGGCCAACCTCGCAGGCTATGGCGAGTGGGCCCAGCCTGAGATCCAGGCGAACATCGTCATCTGGATGATGGAGCAGTACATGCGCATCGCGGTGGATCACCAGGCGGACATGGTCTGGACAATCGAGGCCTTCTGCGGCCACGGGTACAAGGCCGCCGGCTTCAACGCAGACCCCGAGAACCGCTGCTATATCGACGAGGACGCGGAGCTGTACTTCGACGAGACCTGCATCCACCCGTCCGACGCTGGCCACGCGGCCCTCTTCCAGATGTTCAAGGCGGTTGTCGAGGAGCCCCCCTCATGATCGATGTCGTCAAGAGTTCGCTTCGGCATTCCAAGGCAGCGCGCTGGACCGCCATGGCCATTGTCTCGTTCACCTTGCTTACGGGCTACTTCGTGGCGGACGTGGCCTCGCCGCTTAAGCCCCTTTTTGAGCAGCAGCTCCATTGGACCAGCGCCCAGTACGGGTTCTTCACCAGCTCGTACGGGTGGTTCAACGTCTTCCTCGGCATGCTCGTGCTCGGTGGCATCATCCTCGACCGCTGGGGGGCGCGGGTCGCCGGCATCCTGTCCGCCATCACCATGCTCATCGGCGCCGGTTTGAAGTGGTGGGCCATCAACACCCACGCCCTGGACAACCAGACATTGCTGGGCATCAACGCTCAGGTGCTGACTGCATCCATCGGATTCGCCACCTTCGGCATGGGGATCGAGCTGTGCGGTATCGTAGCGACCAAGATCGTCGTGCGCTGGTTCAAAGGCTACGAGCTTGCGTTGGCGATGGGTCTCCAGGTTGCCGTCGCCCGCATCGGCACGGGCGTGGCGCTCGGCACCGCCGCGCCGATCGCCAAGGCATTCACCGTCTCTACACCCATCCTGGTGGGTACGCTCGCCCTGGGACTGGGCCTGATCGCCTTCCTGGCCTACTGCGTGATGGACCGGCGCCTGGACATATCAGAGCCCCCCGTCCAAGGAGAGACCGACGAAGAAGCCTTCCGACTCTCCGATATCGGGTCGATCCTGTCCAACCGGGGCTTCTGGTACATCGCCATATTGTGCGCGCTGTTCTACTCGGCGGTCTTCCCCTTCTTGAAATTTGCGCCCGACCTGATGGTGCAGAAGTTCGGTGTGTCCGAGAACATGTCGGGCATCATCCCGTCCATGTTGCCCTTCGGCACCATATTGCTCACCCCGCTCTTCGGACGCCTCTATGACGAGAAGGGCAAGGGTGCGACACTCATGATCCTGGGTTCGGGCCTCATCATCGCAGTCCACGTGCTCTTCACCCTGCCCTTCCTCACGCATTGGCTGATAGCGGTCTTCGCCATGCTGCTGCTCGGGGTTGGATTCTCTTTAGTGCCCTCGGCCATGTGGCCCGCCGTGCCCAAATTAATCCCCGATCGCCAGCTGGGCACCGCCTACGCGCTCATCTTCTTCCTTCAGAATCTGATCGCCCTGATGGGGGCCCCTTTCCTGATCGGCTGGGTGCTCGACACTTACTGCATCACCGGCAAGGACATCGTCACGCAGGTCGTCGATGGAGTCCCCCAAGAGGTGACCATCGTTCACTACGACTACACGGCGCCGATGGCCATTTTCGTGGGCTTCGGGCTGCTGGCCATCCTGGTCGCCTGGCTTCTCAAGGCAGAAGACAAGAAGAAGGGCTACGGCCTGGAGCTACCCTGTCATACCAAGTAGACGGTCCCTATCACTCGCTCGTCCCCAGCCAGTCCGTGTGCAAGAAGGCTCCATCCGGATCGTCGGTGCGCTGGTAGGTATGCGACCCGAACGCATCCCGCTGGGCCTGGGTGAGGTTCAGGGGCAGGTCAGCGGTGCGTAAGGTGTCGTACCATGCGAGCCCCGCGCTCATGCCAGCCACGGGGATCCCGACCTCCTGGGCCGTGGCGAGGATAGCGCGCCATCCGCCCTGCAATCCCTCGAGACGCTCGCGGATCTCCGAAGCGAGGATCAGGTTCTTGAGGTCCGGCTCCGCTGCGAACGCTTCGATCACCGCGTCCAGGAAGCGGGCGCGGATGATGCAGCCGCCGGTCCAGATCCTGGCGATCTCCTCGAGATTGATGTTCCAATCGTACTTCCTGGACGCTGCCCGGATCATCAAGAAGCCCTGGGCATAGGCACAGATCTTCGCGCCGTGGAGTGCGTCGTGAACCCGCTCTGCCAGCGCCACGCGGTCGCCGGACGACGACGGAGCGGGCCCCGGCAACGTCGACGCGGCCTGGACGCGCTGGTCCTTGTAGCCGGAGAGGATCCGGGCGTCGATGGCCGCGGCGATGGACGGGACGGGGATGCCCATCTCCAGCGCCACCTGGGCGGCCCAGCGCCCGGTTCCCTTCTGCCCGGCCGTGTCCATCACCCGATCCACCAGGGCCGACCCGTCCGCATCCTCCACCCCCAGGATACGGCTGGTGATCTCCACCAGGTACGATTCCATGGGGCCCTGGTTCCACCTGGTGAAGATCTCCCCGATCTCGGCGGCGCTCATGCCGCCCAGGCGGCGCAAGAGGTCGTAAGCCTCCGCTATCTGCTGCATGTCCGCGTATTCGATCCCGTTGTGGACCATCTTCACGAAGTGACCCGCGCCGTCGGGGCCCACCCAGGTGACGCAATTGCCGTGACGGCTGCGGGCTGCGATGGCCTCCAGGATCGGCTGAATGTGGCGGTAGGAGTGCTTCGATCCGCTGGGCATGAGAGAGGGGCCGGTGCGCGCCCCCAACTCGCCACCGGAGATGCCCACGCCGAAGTACTGCAATCCGACGCGGGTCAACTCCCGCTCCCGGCGGCGGGTGTCCTTGTACCAGGAGTTGCCGCCGTCGATGACGATGTCTCCCTCGTCCAGGACGTCCCGGAGCTGGTCCAGGATCAGGTCCACCGAGCGGCCCGCCTTGATCATGACCAGGATCCGACGGGGCCTGTCGATGGCGGCCACCAGCTCCTCCAGGGTGCGGCACCCGTGGAGGCGGTATCCACTCTTCTCCACCGCGGTGTCCAGATGCTCCTGGGTGCGGTTCCACACCGCCACCTCGAAGCCCTGGTCCAGGATATTGAGGGCCAGGTTCCGGCCCATCACCGCCATACCGATGGCGCCTACCTCGGCCTTGATCTCGTTCATCGCCGGAGCTCCTTGTAAGCGTTGATCAACCCATTGGTGGAGGCGTCATGGCCGTCCACGGGGTCATCGTGGTCCAGCTCGGGGAGGATCGCCTTGGCGAGCTGCTTGCCGAGCTCCACCCCCCACTGGTCGAAGC
>CAZNWW010000367.1:0-4829 GCA_964576155.1 uncultured Myxococcales bacterium
GGACGGACCTCATCTACACCCACTACCGCCGGGCGTCCTATGCCCAGCTGCTTCAGGACGACTATCCAGGTTACATCCATACCCAGATGGCTCCTGCGCCCGAGTTGCGCGTCGAGGCCCTCTCTATCGGAGATATCTCCTATACACCGAAGTCCCCGGCGGAGGAGATCGTTGGCCGCCACGCGCGCTTTCTCCAGATGCTCGACCGCCTTCGGAATCCAGACAATTTCCTCCAGGAGGCCCCGGACGAATCAGTGCTCAGCGTCTTTTTTTTAGCCGACCGTAACGTGAGATCTACCCTCAAGAACCGGCTGGGGGATGACATCATCCTCAAGAGCCCGGTGGAGACGTCCGGGCACCCCAGTGCAGAACAGCCAGAAGAGCTCGGGACAGAGCGCCACAGCAGGCGCCCGGCGGGATCTTACGACGAAACCGACCGGACAGAACCCATTTTCTGAGGAGAGACTGCCATGAAACGTCTTCTGCTACTTCTCGCTGCCGGTGCGGTACTGCCGCTTCTCTGGACCGCGCAGACACCGGCCCAAGAAACCGATACCGGAGAGATCCGAATCGAAGGTTTCATCGAAGAAACCCGGCCGTGGGAGGATCCCCCCAACTTTCGGCTCAGAGATCCCGCACCGCTCCTGCTGGCAGACGGTGCCTCCATCCTGAACGTGGAGGGGGCTGCCTTCGACTTTTCCGCCCTGGCAGACCTGGTCTTTGATAACCGCAACCACTTGCGCGTGCGGATCACGCTGGATGACGAGAAGCGGATCACGCGCCTCGCCGTCGTGGGCCTGGACGCGCCTGTTCCGGACGATCTGGCGGAGAGCGAACGCGCCGTCATGCTTCTGTTCGTGGACACCGATGAATTGTCCGTGACCCCGAGCGGCCTCCCCGTAGTGGAAGTCACCAAAAAGTCCCTTACCTCGAGGGGGACCAAGATCCTCGATGAGGACGGAGAGACGAATATCACCATCGACGACCTCCAGCACGGCTCCCTGGTGGAGGTAATAGGCACTCCTATTGGGGAGAGCATGACGGCTCGGGAGGTGAGGGTGCTTCAGAAGACCCGGCACTTCGGTGCCTCGGGCGCGATCATCAAGATTGAAAGGGAAAGCGCCACCCGTGGGACGATCAAGCTCTACGATAGCTCAGCGCAGTACGTGGACAGTCGCGCACCCGTCTACCTGGGCGGACAGCATCTGGGCGACGGGCCGGACCCCATCACCGAGCTCCTGAATAAAACCGCCGAGCCCGTTGTGGCCACACTTTCCGATCAGAACCGGTTTGAACAAGGATGGTGGGGACGCGTGGACTTGGAGGTCGGCAAGACCGCCTTCGGGGCGCAATGGCAGGAAGACACCGTGGTCTTCCTGCTCCCGTCCGACCCGGCCCGGGCCGTCAAGGAACGTGGAGAGGAGCATTATATCCTTTTCCACGCGAAGCCCGTTATCAAGGTCGACGAGCGGACCGTGTTCAGGGACGACACCACCCAGGAGGGCGTGGAAGTCACGTTTGACGACCTCACCGAGCTGATGGGGGTCCACGTCCAGGTGGAGGCCGTGGGCGACCAGGTCATACAGGTCATCGTGAGCATCAACGAGCGCCCCTTGGACATCGGCCTCACCCTTCGCGTGACCGGCCGTGACGAATTTGGCGACCAGGTCTGGTTCAATGGCCCATCGACGGAGCTCCTCCCAAGCGCCGCGTTCCAAGACCTGACCGGAGCCCAAACCGATTCGCGCCGGTTCGAGCAGCTACAGTGGGAGGGTCAGGAGCAATACGTAGCCCTGGTCACGATGGGCCCCGGTAGCACCAAAGGGACGGAGGTCCAGCTCGTCCGCTTTGAGGACGGTGTCACCCCCAGCACGGATCAGATGCTGATCGGACAGATCGGCGGGATCCACCGGGGCTTCTGGTTGGACCCCGAAGGCACGAGCATAGGCACCCACGGAATGAGCGGGGTGTTCACGCCGAATACGGTCGTTCGAACACCGGACGGGACGGTGGTCTCCTTGATGCTGCTCGATGCAGGAATCGAAGTCGAGGTAGTGGGCGTCTTTGTCGGAGGTCAGGCCTTCCTAAAGGAGCTCACAATACTCAATGAGTTCCTTCCCTTTGAAATAACGAGCCGTATCCGGCATATCGAGCACCAGGACCGTAAGCTGGAGTTCGAGGAGCCGCCGTCTATTAAGGTGGCTCACGACGCGAAAATAATTGACCACTTCGGCGATTCAGTTAGTCTCAACCTCCTGGCCGACCTGCTCCAGCAGGGAGAACTGCAGCTCCGGCTGACTTTCGGCGAAGACAACGAGTTCGATGGGGGCCCCGCGGTCACGGAAATCGAGGCCTTCCTGTCCGACGTGAAGGTCGAGGTCGGCTCGAACCAGAGGCTCATCGTGGGGGGCCGCATCGATTCATGGGATCAGCGCATCATCCCCCAGAGCGTCCAGTCGGTGCGGTATTCGGACGAGACTCAGATCCGGGATGCCTCGGGCAATCCCCTGGGCTGGGCTGACCTTGTGGAGGCCATCCTCATCCGTGTCGTCGGCCACTCGATGGAGTCCCACGGCCACTCGGGGGGCCCCTACGGCCAGCAACGGATTTACACGGCCGAGTTGATCGAGGTCCTGGGTGCGGCGGCCACGGAATACCGGGGACTTCTGGCGAAGGTGGAGGATGGCAAGATCATCTTCGAGGCCCCCCGGCCGCTGGTGCTCACCTCCCATTCGAATATCAACGAGGAGACGGGCTTCAACATCGACTTTCTGACCCTTGCCGGACGCATCCAGTCCGAGGGAGGGTTGCTCATCCAGGTGGCAGCGGACTTCGAATCTCAGGAGAATCCTCATGTCTGGTGGGCCCGCATAATAGGTGCGGACGAGAAGCCGCCTTCCAATTTGGGTCGGGACGAGATTGTAGCCGTGTTCATCGAAGCGGATGAAGAGGCCCGGACGATCCACATGCTCCCGATTCCACCCATCGATCTTCCGGCAGGGGCGAAGATCACCGATTCACTCGGGGACGAGCTCAGTCCCGAGGACCTGATCCCCGGAGCCCGCCTTAGCGTGCTGGCAGAGTCCCGGGACGGCGGCCTCATCGCCGCCGAGGTCATCGTCGAGGAGAGCCCCCAAACATTCGAGTTCACAGGGCCCGTCGGGTACATCGATGCCCACACCCGCTGGATCAACTTCGAGATTCCGCCCTTTGTGTCGGTAGACGCGGACGCGGAAATCCTCGATACGAATGGGGAGCTTATCGATCTGGACGGCCTGAGGAACCGGTTGTACGAGCTCCAGGAGGGATTTCTGCGCATCACCCAAGCCACGGACAGCCCCACGGAGGCCCCGATCGCCGTGGTCGTGGAGATCCTGGACCCGGAGAAGCCTTATGATCTGGACGACAACCAGTTCTTCGTCATGATCGACGACCCCGGATGGCGGATTCGGGTGCACGAACGACGCCTCGAGCCCGCGCCGATCCCGGGAATGCAGCTGGCGGAGAACGCAGAGATTCTCGACTCGGACGGTCAGCCCATCAACCTGTCGGAGGTCCCCTATGGCAGCCGCATTCGCGTCAGCGGACAGGACTTCCAGGGACGCCTGGTCCTTTCAGAGCTGCAGGTGGTCGGTGGCCACGTGTTCGTCGATGTGGGTACCATCGCGGAGGTGGACGTAGAAAACCGGATAATCAAGCCCGCGCCCGAGCCGCCAGAGCCTGTTGATCCCAATGCCTACATCGAGGACCCGGACGGAGAGCGCATCAATCTGGACATCCTGGCGGACTACCTCACGCGCGAGCCCGACCTCCTGGTCGCCATGAGGTCCAACTCTTGGGGGCCCGGCATTTCCCATATTCAACTCATCAAGCCCGACCAGGGACGGTCCCCCGACCCTGACGAGATCTTCGCGTGGGCCGACGAGATTGAGGTGGACACCGTTGCTGAGCAGATCCTGTTCAAGGCCCCCCCTCCCGCAGAAGTCACCGAGGATGCCGAGATCCGCGGGCCGGGGGACGAGGTCCTCACCCTGGCGGACCTGGAGCCCGGTCAGCGGGTCCTGGTCCGGGGGGAAGAACTCGACGGCGAGGCAGTCATCACGGCGATCACCGTGATACCAACGCTGGATGCCCTACGAATTCTGACGCAAATCGGTGACTACGACGAGGGCGGTGTGGACAACGACGTCCAGGTGAACGTCCTGGACCAGGATGACAACGAGATCGCGCTGCCCGTCCGCATCTATATGGACCACAGCCCGCCGGTGGAGACCCGGAGCGGGCACGTCTTCGACAACCTGCCACCGGGCCCCCACGTGGTGGAGGTCGAGATCCCCAGCCGGCCCAACCTGAGTGATCGAGCCAGGGTCTTCATCAGCGCTCGGGGGTCGGCGTTCAAAGTCACCTTGACGGACCCCGCCTCGGGCGAGACAGGCGTGTCTCAGACGACCGATATCTCGATCACGTTCAACGAGCCGCTGCGACTGATCGGCGACTTCATTTCCGTGGCCGCCTCCCTGGATCCTCAGGCACAGTCGGGTTCCCTGCGCAGCCACTTCGCGGAGCTTGAGGACGACGGCAAGACCGTGGTCTTCCAGGACGTGATCATGGCAGAGGGAGCCAACTACACCCTTTCCGTTACCGCGGCCACGAGCCAGTCCAGCAATATACTCGCTCAGCCGTTGCACATCCAGTTCAGCACGGGTCAGGTGCTGGCCCGACTGGGCAGCCTGACGGGTTCCGTTACCCTATCCGATAAAGTGGAGACCTTCGTCGGCGATGTATGGCTCTTTGACGAGAACGGGCAAGAGGTCAGGAAGACCACGCTC
>CAZNWW010000368.1:0-2277 GCA_964576155.1 uncultured Myxococcales bacterium
CGGCGGAGGGATCTGTGTACATGGACCCGAGTTCGACTGTAACGACGGCAACCCGTGCACGGTCGACGCCTGTGATTCCGATCTGGGCTGCGTGCATACGAACAACCAAGCCTTCTGTGACGACTTGAATCCCTGCACCATGGACGACCAATGCGCGGGAGGAGCCTGTATCGGCGGGAAGGCGCCGGACTGTGACGACGCGGACGTCTGCACCATGGACTGGTGTGAGTCGGGGACAGGCTGCCTCCATTCCTTCAACGACGCTCCTTGCAGTGATGGGGACATGTGCACCACGTCGGACACGTGCCTGGAAGGAATCTGTCTCGGTGGGCCGCCCATGGACTGTGGCGACGGCAACCTCTGCACCGATGACTCCTGCGATCCTCTCGTCGGATGCCAGTTCTCCCCGAACGCCACGTTGTGCGATGACGGCAACCCCTGCACCGATGGGGACGGCTGCGCGGGCGGACAATGCGTCGGCGGGCCGCCCCCGGATTGTGATGACGGCGACCTCTGCACCAATGACTCCTGCGTCCCGAGCGAGGGCTGCGTACACACGTTCAACACGGCGCCCTGTGACGACACCGATCTTTGTACCACGGGCGACCTCTGCGACGAGGGCACCTGCCAAGGGGTCGGCGCACTTCCCTGTGATGACGGGAATCTCTGCACCGATGACGGCTGCGACGCTGAGGGCGGTTGTACCTTCACCCCCAACAGTGACCCGTGCGAGGACGGTAACCTCTGCACCGAGGACGACAACTGCGCGGCCGGGCAATGCCAGCCGGGGGGGCCGGTGGATTGCGTTGACTCCGACGTGTGCACCGATGATTCCTGTGTTCCCAGCCAGGGTTGCGTATATACGGACAATACGGCGTCCTGCAACGACGGGGACCTCTGCACCACCAGCGACACCTGCCAGGATGGTGAGTGTGTCGGGGGGGCTCCTTTGACCTGTGACGACGTAAATCTCTGCACCGACGACTCCTGTGATTCCGATGTGGGTTGCCAGTTTGCGCCCAACAGTCTTCCTTGCGACGACGGGAGCGCGTGCAGCATCGGGGACGTCTGTGAGGGCAGCCAGTGCACCTCTGGTCCTCCGCCGGATTGCGACGATGAGAACCTCTGCACCGACGACGCCTGTGAGCCCCTCGCTGGTTGTGTCCATGTGCTGAACACCCTCCCCTGCGAGGATGGGAACGCGTGCACCGTGGGCGATGTCTGCTCTGCTGGGAACTGTGCGGGCGGTGCGCCCCTGGATTGTAATGACGCCGAGGTCTGCACCGATGACTCATGCGATCCCGACTCCGGCTGCGTCTACGCCCCGGTGACGCCCTGTTGTGGGAACGGGGTGCTCGAGCCCGGCGAGGTCTGCGACGACGACAACCACGTCTCCGGTGACGGATGCAGCGCTACCTGCCAATGTGAGCCCGCCTGCGCGGGCAAGGTCTGTGGATCCGACGGCTGCGGCGGTCTATGTGAGACCTCCTACCCGAACTGCGAGAAGCAGTCGGGGGTCTGCAGCGGTGCCAAGAAGACCGCCGTCCACTGCAACGCCGGAGGGATCGGCTGGCTCGCCTGCGCAGCTGCTGATTACGTCGCCCACGACCCGGCCTACCAGGTCACGGAGAGCACGTGTGACGGAAAGGACAACGACTGCGACGGAGCCACCGATGAGGGCTTCGGGTACAGCTGCGCTGACCTGTCCTGCACAGGGAGCGGCAAGATCCATACGATCCCCGACGGCTGCATCAACGACGGCGGCGCCAGCGCGGGCGGCGACTCCCTGGAGATATACTGCTGCAACGGGACCGCCCGGTTCTGCCTCAGCGGTGAGTCCTGCCCCTGGCGGAGCGGCTCCTGCGCAAACAACAAGACCTGCAGCACCGCGGGCCTGGGCTCGGACTACATGGCAAACGCCTGGTGCAGCCAGTGGAAGGGGCACAACAATTATAATTGCACTTCATCTGGTCAAGCTTATTTCTAGGGAGCCCGACGCGGCGTCACCCTTCGGCCCAGGCCCAATAGATTGGTAGTGGCGAGGTTTCCTTATTTTGAAAACCGCCCTATATTCAACTTCCCCTGGAGGGAGTGGATGCGCCGATTCTTGATCATCTTGCTGGCAGCGGGGGCCATCGGCTGCGAAGGTGGTGGTGGCGAGAGCTGCAGGTGAAAGTTCGCAAGGTAGCTATCCTTTTGTCAACCGCAAGGAACGCAACAGTACTGTTGGGTTTACGCACTCGGAAGTGCGCCCGTGAGTGGGTGCTTCCGGAGTCA
>CAZNWW010000368.1:2287-4806 GCA_964576155.1 uncultured Myxococcales bacterium
GGTGGTGGCCCGACCATGCATGGGCCCGACACCGTCGCAGCGGAGAACATCGGCGAGGGCCCTGAATCACTTCCCGCCCCAGAACTGGTCCTGCTGGACCCAGGCCGGCTACGACGGTGCGGGGAGCAGCAACCTGCACATGAACTGGTCCACCACCTCGCTGAACCCGAAGCCGCCGTCGGAGGCGGTCGTGGGCTTCCTCATTGACTGGGATGTCCCCTCCCTCGGGCACCGGCGCTGGCTCCTGGATCCCTTCCTGCCGTCGGTCTCGTGGGGCGCGGCGGGGGGCTACTCTGCGGCGGCGGGCGACTGGCCCTATGTCTGGGTCGGGATCCTCCAGGTGATGAAGGACGCCACCCCGAACATCTCCGGGCTGGATCTGGACTTCGTGGCCTACCCGGTGGGGGATTATCCCGCTGAATGGTTCGAGTCGAATTGGTACCTCTCGTTCTCCGCGCTGGTCGACAAGGGTGCTCCCTGGGGCAACGCGGACGTCACCTATTGGCAGGCCCAGATCAGCGTGACCGGTCCCGGCGGTCCCATGAACGTCTATGACGTCTCCCACAGCTCCGAGTACTTCGGAGTCCCGAACCATCTCCAGTGGAAGGTCTCGGGCCTCCAGGTCGGGGTGAACTACGCTGTCTCCATCACGGGCGTGAAGAACAAGGGGCAGACGCTGAGCTACGAGTACGACTTCACCTTGTATTGAACTTCAGCCACCTGCCGCCTGTCCCCTGCCACCCGTCATCTCTGGACCGACTTGGATTCGGTGGGGCCGCAATGTAGAATGCCCGCGGTCGTCGAGGAGTTGCCGAATGACCCGATTCGTCCCCGTCCTGGTCCTTGCTTCGTTCGTCGTCGCCGTCGCCTGTGGTGGCGGCACGCCGGGGCCGCAGATTATATTCCCGGACGAGTACTCCGAGCCTCCCGATGATTTGGTGGAGGGAAGCGACGACGTGGTCCTCGGGGAAGGAACCCTCACGGATGATACCCCGGAGTCGGACGGAGTCTGCGTGGCTGAATGTGAAGGGAAGGACTGCGGTAACGACGGCTGCGGCGGGAGCTGCGGGGAGTGCGACGACGGGCACCTCTGCCTGTCCAAGGGCGCCAACGCAATCTGCGTGGAGCAGGGCGGCTGCCCGCCCGGTGAGCGCCTCTGCCAGAGCGCCAAGATCCTCGAGTGCGACGAAGACGGTGTCGAGTACCTGGTGGTCAAGGACTGCGACGCGTCGGATCAGCATTGTGTGAACGGCGTGTGTACGGGCTGCTTGCCGGACTGTGCGGGAAAGGACTGCGGCGACGACGGCTGCGACGGGTCCTGCGGGAGCTGTGGTCCGTCCATGGCCTGCCACGAGGATCAATGCCTCATGTCCTGTGATCACCCCCAGTGCGGCCTGTCCGAGCGGTGCATCGACGCAGCGGCGCACCTGGCCCTCTGCGGCGGCGTCATCGACTTCGATCACAACCTCTCGGGGCAGGGTCTGGGTCTGGAAATCTCCGTAGAGGAGATGTACGGGAAGGGCGGGATCCTGATCTCGACCGACCACGAGAACTCCACTGCGGAGACGAACTCCTACGAGGTCAACTCCCAGTCCGGTGGGAACTCCTGTGCCTCCCACGGTAAATTGGGCCAGTACTGGTTGGACGATCTGATCATTCGGTTCGTAGTGCCCGTCTCGGACGGGTTCGCCCAGGGCGAGACCCACAACGTGAACCTCTATATTGCAGAGACCTGGCCCGGCGGAGTCCGGGTGGACTTCTTCACCCCCGACGCTCCCCCAGGCGTCCCCGGCTCTGCCCCCTTCCACCAGGCCTGGACCGAGGACAACGGCACCGCGTTCATCCAGCACATCTCACCGACTCCGATCGGCTATCTGGTGGTCCGCAAGGAGACCGACGATAACTTTACTATTGATGATCTGGGTTTTGGTCCTATCCGGGCGTATTAGGCCTCGGCCCTCACCCCAGGCCGCGCCGTGTCGCCGATGCCGCACGATCCGAGCCGGGGAGCCAGCGACCCGGAAATCCCCTCGCACCCAACCCTGCCACCACACGATCCGAGCCGGGGAGCCAGCGACCCGGAAATCCCATGGGGCTCTCCAGGACCATGGGATGCGGCAGACGGGCTATGGCACAGGGTAGTTCGATGTGATCCGGTACTGCCCCGCGAGATCCGTCACCACATGCACCCACCCGGCCGGCCACACGATCGTGCACACCTCCCAGAGGTCCCCATCCGTGAGCTGGAGGTCCGCGATCTCGAAGACGAGCTGTGAGAAGATGTACACCCGCACGGTAGCGTAGGACGCGCCATAGCCGCCCGACTCGCCGTACGAAGCCGGATGACCGACCCCGCCGAGACCCACCCAGAATTCCGGCGAAGACCCGTCGGCCATGGAGACGCGATAGACCTCCAGAGGGACCTCGCCGCAGGATGAAATAAGGATCTTTGGCGTAATATTCTGCGCTCGGCACTGTATCCCTCTTCCCCCACTGGGGGAAGTACCCCGAAGGGGGAT
>CAZNWW010000369.1:0-1173 GCA_964576155.1 uncultured Myxococcales bacterium
CTATTCCGGCCAGGGCCTTGAGCATGTAGTTGTACTTGGCCCAAGGGCCGATGCGGGTGATGAGGGCCTTGAGCTGCTGGACCCGGCTGCCGTTGGCGATGGGGGTTGGCACCTCGCGGTGGCAGTTCTCGGTGGCCTGTTCGTAGATAGCCTCGAAGCGCCGCATCACTGCATCGGGATGCGCGACCTGGCGGGCTCGTCGTTTGCCGTTCTCACCCAGTCGCTGCCGCATGGCCTGGTTGGTCCCCAACTCGAGGCAGTAGCGGGCGAAGGTTTCGTCGGTGTCCTCTCGTTCCGGGGTCACCAGGAAGCCGTTGAACCCGTGCTCCACCTGGTGGGCGACGCCCATCTGGTCGTCCAGCGCCACGATCGGAAGTCCGATCCACAGAGCCTCGTTGATCACGTTGCCGAAGGTCTCGAAGATCGCCGCGTAGGGGAAGATGTCCGCGTGGCCGAACCACTGCGCCACATCCTTGTGGGGCACCTCGCCGGGGAACCAGATTCGGTCCGCGTAGCCGGTCTCCTCGGCCTTGCGCATCAGGGTTTCCTGGTGGTCGCCCTTGCCGACGAGGGTCAGGCTGAACTCAGGGTCACGAGGGGCGATGCGGTTTCCGAACACCCGGATGATGTCGTCGAGGGCCTTCTCCCGATCCTGCCGGCAGATCACCAGCATCCGCTTGCCCTTGGTGAAGTGCGCTGGGAAGGGGTCGCGGCGGGCTGGCTTGTCGAACTTGGCGGTGTCGATGGGCCGTCCTACCACCTCGATGTCCGACGTGACGCCGAGCTTTCGCCAGTAGTCCACCATGAAGCGGTTCTGGACGATGAGGACATCCAGGTCGCTGTAGAGCTTGGCGAAGCTGCCGTCCGCCGTCGTCGACGCGTATCTGACCGTCCAGTCCCGCGCCGGCTTCCAGTTGTAGAGCCGCTCGGAGAGGATGTGTCCGCCGAACGCGGGCATGTAGACCGTGTTCGTGGCGACGGCGGGGATGCGGAACATCTGCCGCATCCAGCTGCCGTAGTACATCATGTGCTGCGCGGTCTGGCCGTGGATCAGGTCCACCTTGGGAGGATTGGTGAAATTCTTCGGGGGCCACGGCAGCGCGATCTTCACGTCCGGGTGGGTCGGGAAGCCGAAGCCGCTGAAGAGGGCGGTGCTGGTGTCGACCAAGGGCG
>CAZNWW010000369.1:1183-4785 GCA_964576155.1 uncultured Myxococcales bacterium
GCATGCGCAGGGGGCTTCGGGCCCATGAGCGTGACCTCGTGGCCGCGCCTCCTGAGGTTCCGGGACAGGAACTTCGTGTGGATCGCCGGTCCGGACATGAAGGACACGGTGGGGAAGTCGGTCAGGATTCCTACGTGCATTTTGCCTTCCTCTCGACCCATCGGGGCGTCAGGGGAACTGGGTTTCAACTGTCACACGGCCACGGAGGTGCAGCAGGGCACGCTCGCGCGGTCTGTCTGTTAAGCAATTTATATGCCGACCCGGGAGGATCCAAGAAAACGTTGTGTTTCCAGGGGGCTGGGGCGCTACGCTCGGTTGGGTCGGTGGTGTAATGGAGTACCGTTGCTCCATGTGGGTGGAGTACGCTTGCTCCACTCGCTCCTTTCCATATTTCCGGGTCGCAGGCTTCCCGGCTCGGATTTTTTTTGGGCGTGCGTTCCATCCTCGTCTGCGATATAGCCGGGACGAACCAGGAGGATCATATGCGCATCGCTGACGTCTGTGAGTTCTACTCCGAAGGCGGCGGAGGGATCCGCACCTACGTGAACTGCAAGCTGCAGGCGGCGGCCCGGCTTGGGCATGACGTGACCGTGATCGCGCCCCGGCCCGAGCCTGGGGTCGATGAACTCGAGGGCGGCCGGATCGTCTGGATCAAGAGCCCTCCAGCCCCGGGGGATCCTCGCTACGCGATTCTCCTCAACCGGTCAGCGGTGCACCGGGCGTTGGACGAGTCGGCCCCGCAGCTGGTGGAGGGATCGTCTTTCTGGCAGGGCGGCGTCTTCGCCGCGCAGTGGAAGCGGTCGGTCCCCAAGGTCATGGTCTTCCACCAGGACCTCGTCGCCGTGATCCCGCACACCTACCTGGATCGGTATCTCTCACGTGCGCGGATCGATCAACTGTGCACGCCTCTTTGGTGGCATATCTCGCGCCTCTCCAAGCGCTACGACGCCACCCTGGTGAGCGGGCACTGGCTGGCGAAGCGCCTCACGGGCTTCGGCGTGAACAACCCTGTGCCGATCCCCTTCGGCGTCGACAAGGACCTCTTCTCCGCAGCTAGAGTCGATGTCGATATCAGGCGGCAGATGGCCGAGCGTTGTGGAGTTTCTCCGGAGGATCCGATCCTCGTCACCGTGAGTCGCCTGCATCCTGAGAAGCGCTTTCCGACCCTCTTCGAGGGGTTCAAGCGTCTCACCGAGACCCGGCGAATGGGCTGGGTGATCTTCGGGGACGGGATGTCCCGGGCCAAGGTCGAGCACATGTGCGAGGAGACCCCCGGCGCCCACCTCTGGGGCTACACCGACAACCGTGAGCAGCTCGCCTCGGCCATGGCCTCGGCGGACGTGTTCTATCATGGCTCCGCTGCGGAGACCTTCGGCCTCGTGGTCGCAGAGTCAATCTGCGCCGGTCTGCCCGTGGTGGTGCCCGACGTGGGCGGCGCGTACGACCTGGCCCACCCGGTCTGCTCCGCGGTCTACGCAGCGGGGAAAGGCGACGCAGCAGCTGACGCGGTGACCCGGCTCCTGGAGACGCCCAAGGCCGACATCGCCAAGGCCTGCGATGTTGCCAAGGAGAAGATCTGGACCATGGACGGCCACTTCGACCACCTCTTCGAGTACTACGAAAGCCTCATCTGATCGTCATCCTGAGCGGAGTCGAAGGACCTCAGGTATTATGGCCGCAACCCCTGAGGTCCCTCGGCTTCGCTCGGGATGACGGAGGTATCAGATGAACTCGGAGGCAAGCTCTGAAAAGGCCTGCGTGGCGCGGTGGCTCCGGACGTAGTCGGGGGTGATGTGGGGGACGATGGCCTTGGTGCGCACCGACGCGTACCAATGCACCACCAGGGTCCCCGGGAGGACGAGATCCCCGGCCCGCGCAGTGCTGTCCTCACGGAACCAATGCTCGGACACCTCGGGGCCTACGGGGAAGAAGGTCTCCGGCGGCAGCGCCCGGACAGTCGGATCGGTGCACGCGTCGGCCGCGTCCTGGAGGAGATGGGTCCCCAGGGAGAAGCGGATCTTTCGGCGCTCATCAGGCAGCGCGATCATCCGTCGCAGGAGATCCAGGAGGAAGGGATGCGAGGCCTCGGCGCCCAGGACCGCGTTGTTCGCAGCAAGGGGGTAGCGCCCCTCGAGTCGCCGGAACAAGCGCCACCCGTCCCGCCGCCGCCGGCATGCCTCACGGAACCCTGCCCGGGCGAATGCGCCGGTCCAGACGTCCGGACGCCGGCTCTGGCGGACCGCACCGGGGAAGGCGATGCGCTCGAGGCCGTAGAACGCCCCAACGTCTTTCAGGAGGTCCTCGAAGGAGGCCACGGTGACGGTGTCCATGTCCAGGTAGACTCCGCCCTCCGCCGCCAGGATGGCAGCGCGCAAGACGTTTGCACGGGCCTCGGGCTTCTCCAGATCCCGGTAAACCTCCAGCAGCGCTTCACCGTCCACGCCGGCGGCCTGGAACAGCGCCGGTTCGTCGATGCGTCGAGCGGTGAATCCGGGTGTCCTGGCGGCCTCACTCCACCAAGGCGCATCCTCCAGATCATCCGAGTGGTGGAGGACGACCCGCTCGAAGCCTCCGCGCACGGCTGCGGAGCGTATCGCCAGGGCGTGGACCCATGGGAACGCCGTGCCGAACCAGATGAAATGTGCCGTCCTCGGGATCATGGCGGCAAGATAGCATGGGCCCCCGAGGCCGTCCACCCGGCTTGACTTGCCCGCGCTCCGGTGGTTCCATCGCGAAGATCTTGAACCCACCTGTGGGAGGGGCTTTGAAGCTGAGTTGAGCGGACGGAGTTCCGCTCTTACGAAACTGATGCCCATTGGGTATAGCCCCGACATCCCCAGAGGAGTGAGGACCCGTGGTAGAGGCTCCCGAAGGAAGACACCGCTGGATAGCGCGTCTCTCGTCGTTCACCACGGGGCGCCCCCGGACCGTAGTCGCCGCCGCCACCCTCGTAGCGGCACTCTGCGTCTGGCTCACCCTCCAGCTCCGTATCGACCAGGAGCTACGCGCGCTCCTGCCCGAGTGGTTCCCGAGCGTCTCCCGGCTCCTGACCATGGAGGAGCGCCTGGGCAACCAGTCGGATCTCTTCGTGGTGATTCGCAGCCCCTCCAGGGACGATAACATACGCTTCGGCGAGGCCATGGCCGGGGCCCTGGAGGAGCGGGAGGACATCCGCTTCGTGGTGTTCCACCGGGACTTCGATTTCTTCGAAGACCGGGCCCTGCGGGAGCGGGTCAAGGCACGGATCAAGGCGGAGGTGAGCGGCGAGCTCCTGGGTGAGTTCGACGAAGGGGGAGAGCCCGCCGAGGAGGCCGAGCCCTTGCCGGACGAGGACTCCCTTCGGGAAGAGTATGGCCTCGAGGAGACCATGTCCGAGTACTTCGAGGCGGACGACGGGCGCGTCCTCGTGCTCAAGGCGCGGCCCAACCGACCCAACACGGACGTGGAGTTCTCCCGCGAGCTCAATCGGGAGGTCATGGAGCTCGTTGCGGCCCTGAATCCAGCATCATATCACCCTGAGATGGAGGTGGAGATCGAGGGCAGCTTCGCGGAGAACGCGCGGCGGGTCGGGTCCATGGAGTCCAACGTGATCATCGGATCCG
>CAZNWW010000370.1:0-1441 GCA_964576155.1 uncultured Myxococcales bacterium
CGAGGCGATCGGGACCGCAGAGTACGAAGACCATGAGAGCGAGGAGTGTGATGGAGCGTTTCATCTACTCCACCTCCCTGCTGGCTTCGTCGAGGAGCTGCTTCAGGAAGCCGACCTTCCGGCCCTGCTCCTGGGCAAGGAACTCCATCTGATCCGTGTACTCCTGCTTGCGTCGCCAGGCGAGGTCGACCAAGCCGAGTTCCGCCTCGAGGACAACTCGTCCGAGGCGCTCGTTGGCCGCGATGAAGAGGGGCGTCCCCATCCCGCGAGCCATATCGAGAGATCGACGCTCGGTGGCCGCGAACTCCGTCTCGTTGATCTTGAGTTGGCGGGCCTCGGCCTCGACCATCTGCCGATAATACTTGACCTTCATCGCCGCCCGCTCATCGATGAGACGCCGCACATCGTTGATGCGTGCGAACTGGAGCGCTATGGTTTTTTGTGACTGGATGGAGAGCTGGAGGGACCGTTCGTCACCTCGGCCGGCCCGACGGGCCGCCTCCATGTAGATCCCGGCCTCTTCGTTCTGGGAGTTTCTTAAAAGGACCCGCAGATCCCCCTCGGTGCGCGCTGCCTGCTCGCCGCCCGCGTCCATGATCATATCGCGCTGGACCTTGAGCTTGACCTTGAGGGTCTGGTCGTACAGCTCCCCCAGGACCTTCGTCTCCCTCTCCAGTCCCTCGCGGACCTCGTCTTCATCCCGGACCTGGAGGTTATAGCTGCCCTTGTACTTGACCTCGCGAAGGACGCGGGTCATGGCGTCAAGCTGATTCTTGTAGTCCTCGATGCGGAGGAGCTGCTCGTCCAGGTCCCTCTCCATCTCCTTGAGGGTTTGGACGATGGCCTTGTCCCTGGTCTGGTAGGCGGTCACGGTCTCCGGCGCGTGCCGGAGCTTGTCCTCGAGTTTCTCCCGCTGGGACTGGAGCTCATCGAGCTGCACCAGCTCCGCGTCGCTCAGCGCGTTCCTCAAGGACCGACGCTGCCAGTCCAGGATCTGGGAGTTGAGGTTGAGGAGGCCGACCTCCAACTCCAGGGACGTGAGCCATGCCAGGCGCAGAGGCGGGAAGAGGTTCCGGGCGCCGGACTGGTTCAGCGCGGCCCGGAGCTTCATCAATGTGTCCTGGGACTCCTCCAGGTCCTTCTTCTGCCCGGCGAGGTCCTTGAGATTCTTGACCACCTGCCCGAGGTCCGGCTCCTCCTGGAGCCACTCCGCCGCCTCCTTGGAGAACATCTCGGTCCGACCGATGGGGTCGACCTGCTCGTGGATGAGGGACTCGAACCAGCGGCCGATGCGCGCCTCGTCCTGCGAGAACTCCCAGAGCTCCGTGGACATCGGGGCGAAGCGGTCGACGACCTCCTTGTATCCCTCTGCGGCGTAGTTGAGCATCCCGAGGAGCATGTTGATCCGGCCACGCAGGATAGAGGTCTCGATGGAGAGCTT
>CAZNWW010000370.1:1451-4784 GCA_964576155.1 uncultured Myxococcales bacterium
CCGGCGAGGACCTCGAGGGTCTCCAGCGCCTTGCGCAACGACGCGTACCGTCGGTCCGGGTCCTCGTACTGCCCTGACGCCTTGATGTGGAGATGGGTCACCTCGTAGAGGGCCCGTTGGAAGTTCGCAGACTTGCGGGGGATCCGCTGGTAATAGTCAGCGGCCTTGGACAAGAGCCCCTTCTCGTAGGCGATCCGGGCGATGGACAGGTTGGCCAACTCGATGATCTCTCCGTCGGTCTCCTTGTCGCCTCGAGCCACCACCTCCCCGAACGCGGTCTCGGCTTCGTCGAGTCGATTCTGGGCCACCAGGGTCGCCGCCGCTATGTACCGGGCCTTGACGTAGAGCTGGGAACCAACTGGGATCCGCTGGAGCGCGTCGAACCCGATAGCGTACTCACCGATGAGGTACAGGGCCTTCCCGTAGGCATAGTTGAGTCGGTCGGATCCAACCTGGTCGGACAGCTTCGCCACCTGGGCGGTGTAGCGACGGAGATCTTCGGTCTGACCGAGGCTGGACGCCACCTCTACCAAGTACACCAGGGCCTCTCCCGCTTCTGTGTTGGCCTCGACGAGCTTCTCGAAGTAGTCCCGCGCCCCTTCGAGGTTGCCCATCTCGAAGAGACTCACAGCGAGCATGCGCACCGCCTCGAAGTACCGACCGTCGGCCTTGAACCGGGGATCCTCGGCGAGGCTGAAGAGCTGGATCGCCGCCTCGTTCCAGTGGCCCAGGTCAAAAGAGACCTGCGCATCGAGGTAGCGCTCCTCGGGGTTGAAGACGTACCCTTCGACGTGGATCGCCTTGACCTCACCCTCCAGCGCGCTGATCCGTTCGCTGAGACGGGTGACCTCGGTCTGCGCCTTCTCGGGGACGCGCCCCTGCGCGAGGACCCCTGTGGGCCCGACCAGCAGGAACGCCAGCAGCCAGGCTTGACTTCTCATGGGGTCTCGCCTACTCCTTGCCGGAGGTCAGACGGGCGATGTTCTCTTTGTTGAAGGGGAGCTGAACCACCTTGAACTTGATGGCTGGCTTCTCTTCGAGGGAGTAGGTAGGACCGCCCTTCTCGTACCCGGTCACGTCGAGCTTCACGATGCGACCGCGGCTCGTGTAGAACGTGTACTTCGACGTAATCTTGAACTTGTAGCCCTTGAGGTAGGTGAAGAACTTTCCCTTCCCGGTGTACAGCATCTCTACGGTGAGGGTGTGGTTCCCTGGCACCACGTTGCCCCTGAAGACCTCGATGGTGCGGTTGTCCTCGAGGAAGTTGTTGGTGTTCCGCTTGAAGTAGAGCTTCTTGCCGTCGAGGTAGTACAGGACCTGGTCGAGGGCGAACGCGTTGCTTATGCGGTTGGCGTGGGTGATGACGGCCCAGGCCTCGGCGACCACGTTGGAGAGGATGCGCTCCTTGAGCAGGTTGAGGCGCACCTTGGTCTTGTAGATCTTCTCCTTGAGGAGGACGACGTCCTCCTCCATCTCCCGGAGGCGGTCCTTGTACTCCCGGTCTTTGTCCGGGTCGGAGGCGAGCGCACCCGCGGCGGCGGCATCGGCTGCACCGCCGGTCACCGTGTCCGGGGTTGCCCACTCACCACCTGCGGGGTCCGCAGGCTCGGGCGCGCCTGCGTCCGGCCCGGTGGTTGGCTCCGGCTGAGCCATCGCCACCCCACATGTGAACAGGACCGCGACCATCACGGGAACGGTCAGCGACAGGAAACGGGTCATTTTCTTCACCTATTCTTCAGGTTTTCTACTAGGGTCATCAAACACCACGCGTTATATCATCGCGCAGGACACACGTCAAACAATTATAAGGATGCTCGGAGCGTACGTGACCGAGGGGCTCAGCCGCGCTGGAGGAAGAACATGAGGGCCTCCACCTGCTGGTTCCAGAACCGGGCGGCGGGGAAGGCGTTCTCCTTCTTCCGCTCCTCGACGAGGAAGTCCTCCAAGGTCCGCGCGAACTCCTTGTCTCCGACGGCCTGGCGCTCTATCCCGAGAAGAACCGCTCGACGGAAGTCGTCAAAGTCAGGGTTGTATTCCAGAGCCTTGTAGGCCTGGAGGTACAGGGCCGCCAGCTCCGCCTTCTTCTTTTTGCCGAGGCTCCAGGTGGAGAGCATCAGCGCGGCCTTGGTGCGGGCCATCGAGACGTAGAACTTGTCCTTGATCTTCGTCGGATCGAAGGTCAGGTCACCCTCACCGCGGACCTTCTGCCCCTTGAAGATGCCCACCCACTTTTTGTAGTCCTTCCCGGCGACCCGGACGGTGTTCAAGAGCACCTGGAGGTCGTCCTTCTTGAGGCGCTCCAGGATAGCGTCCGCGCCCTGCGTGTCAGCGAAGATCTCATCGAAGTCCGCCTCGAAGATCCGGTCGAAGAGCTCCAGGTGGTCTGCGTCGAGCGCGTAGGCGAGGGTCATCATGAAGTTGATGACGAAGTCGGCCTGGGTCGCCGGCGGCGGGAGGGGCTCCTCCTGGGCTGGCTTCTTCTCCGGCTGCTCCGGAGCGGGGGCCTTCTCGGCCTCCACGGGGGCCTCCACAGGCGCCTCCGGGGCTTCCTCCTCGAACTCGTCCTCGTCGTCCTCCAACTCCTCCTCGAAGATCACTTTGAAGAGGGTGTCTGTGGATTCGGGCTTTGCCTTGAAGGCCAACGCCAGGGCCAGATCCAGGCGGGACTCCACCGGGGTTCTCATGTCACGCATGGCCCTGAGGGCCGTCTTATGGAACTCGGGGCCTTCGCCCACGGACATGAGCGCGGCCTGGCCGAACTTGATGCGGTTGGTCTGGGTGATCGTCCAATCTTCGAGGAGTTGCTTCGAGAGCCCTGCGGGCTGGATCATGGGTCGGGTCATGTCCTTGAGCAGCGGCATGGCCACCTGGGGATCCCGGATCCGGGAGAGGACCAGGGGGATCCGGTCGCCTCGACGCCAGCGCCAGTCAGAGATGCCGTTGGGGATAGCGAACTCCTCCATGTACTGAACCTCGGGGTCACCCGGCGACGATGTGACGATATCCAAAAGGGCCGGGACCGCGGCGGGGCCGATGCGGAGCAAGGTGTCGAGCACCGTCGACACGATGTGCTGGCCGCTCTTGGAGACCAGGAAGAGCCCCTTGACCAGGGCCTTGATCGCCTCGGGGGACCGGGCCCGCAGCTTGCCCAGGGCCAGGGCCGCCATGCGGTTGACCTGAATATAGTCCGGCTCGTCGTGCATGGAGTTCAGGAGCCCGACATACATCGCCTCATGTTCGCCGTCGGGGTCGTGGGTGATCACCAACTCCCCGCGCTGGTCCGTCTCGATGCCCAGGATCGCGCGGAGCGCGTTCTGGTAGGTCTTGACGAAC
>CAZNWW010000371.1:0-4769 GCA_964576155.1 uncultured Myxococcales bacterium
CGAGATCGGCGGCGCCCAGTATCTGGGCCGCCTCGCGGGAGCCGCGATCACCATGATCTCGATTCTATCGGAGCGGCGCCTGAACCGCCTCCTAAACCCCGCCCTCTCCGTGGGCCTGCCCCCCTTCCTCACCAAGGGCGCGGGGATGATGTCCGGCCTCATGCTCTCACAGTACACCGCGGACATGATGATCGTGGAGCAGCGGATCCTGTCCGCGCCCGCGTTCATCCAGTCGATCCCCGCGGCCGCGGACCAGGAAGACTTCGTATCCATGGGCATGAACTCGTCCTTGAAGTGCCAACAGATCCTGGAGAACGCGTTCGGCGTATTGGGCATAGAGTTCATCGCAGCAGCCCAGGCCCTGGACTTCCGGGAGCACAGCTTCGGCCGCGGCGTCGCCGCTGCCCAGGCCGCGGTCCGTAAGCACGTGGACCACCTCGACGAGGATCGCCCCCTCTTCAACGACCACAACGCCATGATGAAGGCCGTGAAGGACCTCGACGTCCTCACCGCCGTAGAGTCTGAGATCGGAGAACTGGCACTCTACTAGAAGCTATATAACCGGTCGGCACGGGGGGACCCTTCGGTGAACCGGGCGCCAGGGGGGACTACCCCATAAGCGCTAACTTGTTGAAGCGCTGTCGCTGGGCGGAAAGTAACACGATACCTGTGGCTTCCGCTTCCGCGGTCTCTCGGCCAGGGATTTAGCGATCTCGTTCCAGCCTGTCAACATATCCCTGAGGGGGAGGCGGGGATCGATGGTCCGCTTCACCTGCTGGAACGCGAAATTGAATTCACGCCAAGCACTCTGCGGCTGGCTGCGCTTCCAGGAAGTATCCCCAGGGGGAAATAGTCGACGCATGGTCGACGAGTTTCTCCGTCAGGAGGGCCACAAACAACTTGCCGTATAGCCATGCTTTTGAGCTGTCGTCGCTGCGCTTCGGAAGGTGCCCGAGCTCTGCGATTGACTTGAACCTTTTGAAAACGAGTTCTATTTGCCACCTGAGCCTGTACCACTCGAGAACAGAACGATCAGAGAATGAGTCATCAGGGAAGGTCGTGAAGACGATCACGAACTTGGCAAACTCCAGAGTTTGCGGCTGGATAGATTTTTGCTTTTTTATAGCCACCGCTCGCAGCTTCTCATGGGCCAGCTTGATAGCTTCTTCGGTCTTCCTGATCGCACATATTCTGCCCATAACAGTTGTGCCGCGCTGAGAAGGAACCAGGACATGCCATGACCTGACGGCCCCAGGTCTCTTGAGCGCCGTCACCTTGCGCAATAGCGGGAACGCCTTTCCCTTCAGGTCCTGGAGCAGAAGACTTTTCGTGTTCACTCTGACCATCACGTGCGCCTGCCTAGATGCAACGTGGTGAACGCCAGCGACAGTCGAGTAGCCTCTATCGGCGATGATGTAGTCGCCTTTCTTTATGGAGAACTGGAAGAATGATTCTCCGGTTCCTTGGCCCTTTGTTTCCGTGAGTTTGAAGAAATCGCAGGCCAGAGACGGCATGAGAACGCTGTAGTGAATCCGCCACAAGCTTCCTGTCTTGCCGGGTTCCTTGACGTTTGTCGCGTCGAATAGCCGGACCTGAAAATCGCCTCCGTCTCCCAACCCAAGAGCAACGCCCCGTTCCTCAAGCAATGCCAGACATAGTCCACGGAGCCAGTCCTTGGACTTCCGGAGTCGCTTCAGGAACGCAACATCCGAGAGGCTCGCTAGATTTGCAAGCTTGGCCCTGGCTGCGGTCTCCCGCATCGAATAGCCGCATCCGAGGTGGAGCAGCAGGGTCCTGATGTAGTTTTCCGCGCCCTTGTCCTTGCGTAGCCCTTTGAGGGCGTTGTTAGCAGTTGCCAACTCAACCCAGTTGTCAGGAAAGAACGAAAGCAGGATTGGCCAGTCCTCTGACATTGTGCCTCCACTTACGCAGTGGAGTGAACCCTACATAATTCACGCAGGAACTGTCAACAGAATAAGTTAGCGCTTATGGGGTAGTCCCCCCCGGCGCCCGGTTCATCGAAGGTTCCCCCCGTGCCGACCGGGTTTGGGGCAGGGAGTTGTCGCGATGCCTGAGGTCCCTCCGCTCCCTCGGGTTTTCGCTCACCACCGCGGCCTTGACCCGGGCGCACTGGCGGATCAGCTCAGCGGCGCCCTCTTCTCGCCATGTCTGCAGCAACGAGATGGGGGGACGTTCGCACGCTCACGCCTGGGATGGTTCTGTGTCTTACCTGCGCTCCAGGTACCGGGCCAGCCGCTCGGCGTAGGGATCGCCGGTGCGGACAATCTCTATGGTGTCGGCGAGGCTCACCTTGGGTTTGTAGCCCAGCTCTTTTCGGGCCCGGCGGTCGTCCACGAGGCAGGGGTAGCGGAGGAAATCGAGTTCCGGGGCGGGCATGTCCGTGACGCCCATGGCCCAGGCCCGCTTCATGAGGGCCTTGAGGATCGGGTAGGGCAGGGGCAGGCGGCGACGGTTGAGCTGCCGACATAGGGCCGAGAGGGGCAGCTCGCCGCCGCCGGCGATGTTGAACACCCCGCGCACCGAGCTGGTGGCGGCCAGGGCGAGGGCCTCCACGACGTCGTCCTCGTGGACGAACTGCAGCACCGGATCGAAGCCCATGATCGTGGGGATCACGGGCAGGGAGATGTACAGGGACGGCCCGTTGCGAACGGAGCCGACGATGTGCGTCGGCCGCAGCACCACGGTCTCCACGTCCGGTCGCTTCCAGAAGAAGGTGGCCAGCAGCATGTCCGCGGCCACGAGGCTCCCCATCTCGGAGAAGCGCTCACCGGCCATGAGAAGGGAGTCCTCGGTGAGGAACTGCGGGTTGTCGGGCCTCGCACCGTAGACGTTTGCGGTGGAGAGAAAGACCACCTTCTTGACGTCATGCCGCGCAGCGTAATCCAGGAGCCGCTGTGTCCCGATGACGTTCCAGGAGTGCAGCTCGTGCTGGGCCTGGCGGAAGTCGTGCATGATGTTGAGGTGGATCAGGACGTCGATCTTGCGGTTTCGGAAGAGCCGTTCGCATTTCTTCCGGCGGATGTCCACCTGGAAGACCTCGATGTCCTTTGGTTTTCGCACCATGGGCCGTCGGTCGAGGCCCATCACGTCATGGTCCAGGTGGAGCCGCTGGGCCAGGAGGCGGCCGAGGCGGCCCGAGATCCCGGTTACGACAATCCGCGCCATCCTACCACCTGCCGAAGAGCTTGCCGCGGCGGGCGACGCGCTCGTCCAGCATTCCCTGGATGACGGCCTTCACCTCGTCCACCTTGCTGTCGATGACCTCGTCCTCGTCGTCGTGGTGCCCCCGGAACACCATGGGCTCGCCGAAGTCCACGTGGATCTTCAGGGGGTAGGGGAGGATGCCGAGGGGGAAGATCCACGGGAAGGTCGGCGTGATCGGGAACGAGGGAGCGCCGAAGAGCCTGGCGAGGAAGCGTGAGTTGTAGAGCGCCGGGATAGCGTCCTCCAGCCCCACGGTGGCGACCGGGATGATGGGGGTCTTCGTCTCCAGAGCCAGGCGCATGAAGCCGTTCCCGAAGTCCTGGAGGCGGTACCGCTTGTGCCAGGTCTTGCTGATCCCCTTCACGCCCTCGGGGAAGACCAGGATCGCCTCCTCCTGCTCCAGGAGGTAGCGGCTGTTGGCCGGGTCTCCCAGGACCTGGCCGCAGCGGGACATGAACGAACTCACGAAGGGCAGGGTCGGGACCCAGCGCTCGACCATGGACCGGATGATTCGGGGCGGGTCTGCGTCCAGGGCCACCGCCCCACCCACCATCATCCCGTCGATGGGGATCTGCCCGCCGTGGTTCCCGACGAACATCACCCGCCCCTGGGGGATGAAGTGGGTCCCCTTGGTCTGGACCCGGAAGTAGACCCGGTAGAGGAAGCGTATAAGGGGGATGACCTTTCGGATGAACGCTGGGCTCATTCCGAAGGAGTCGTATCCGAATTCGTTGAGATTGTGGGCTGCGGCGTTGGCGACCCGCTCCTCCCACTCGGTGTCCCCCCACTCCCCGAGCCAGCCCCCGACCTCGTCCAGCCAGAGATCCAGGTCCTTGGAGTGGCCGGGCTCCGCGGTGAGGTTCGGATCAGCCATGGTCCTTCTCGAGGTGCTCCAGGCGCTCCTCGAGCGTCGCTATGCGTGCCTCCAGCTCCGTCCGCCACGGGGGGCTTTGGGCTTCTGCTTTCATGCCGCCGACGAGCTGCTTGAAGCCGTCATCCATGACCTTGGCGAAGTCCTCGTAGGCCCGAGTGGTGCTTTCGGCCAGCTCCCGCACCAGGGGGCGGGCGTCCCCGCGCTCCATGAGGTAGCCCAGCGCACGCTCGGCCTCCTCCCGCATGGTGTTGACAGCCCGCTCGGCCTCAGCGCGCAGGCTGGACACTGTCCGCTCGGTTTCGTCCTTGAACGTGGCTACGGGGGTCGCTATCTTTTTATGGAACAACTTCCCCGAGCTGCGGATGATCCCCTTCAGCGTACCCAGGGGCAGGAAGTTCTTCTTCTTCTTCTCCTGCTCGTACACGATCTGCGCGAGGGTGACCGAGGTGATGTCCTCTTTGGTCCGGTTGTCGATGATCTGGACCTCGTCTCCCTCCTGTACGAAGCGCGCAACCTCGTCCAGCGTGACATAGCGGCTCTCGGTCATATCGTAGAGCTTTCTGTTGCTGTATCGTTTGATCTTTCGGTTTGCCGACATCACAGTTCTCCTAGCGTTCCCGCCCGGAGGCTGAGCTCCATGGTCAGCTCCTCGATCCGGGCCTTTTCTCGT
>CAZNWW010000372.1:0-4766 GCA_964576155.1 uncultured Myxococcales bacterium
GTCCATGAAGAGGGTTCCGCGGTCCGCGGCCATGAACATACCCTTGTGTTGGGCCACGGCACCGGTGAATGCCCCCCTCTCGTGACCGAAGAGTTCGGACTCGAGGAGGTTCTCGGGCAGGGCCGCGCAGTTCACCGCGACGAAGGGCATCGCAGCGCGGGGGCCACTGTAGTGGAGAGCCCGGGCGACGAGCTCCTTGCCCGTGCCGCTCTCACCGAGGATCAACACCGGGACATCGGTGCGGGCTACCCGGGCCATGGCCTCGAAGAGGGTCCGGATCGGCCGCGACTGGCCGACAATACGGTCGAAATGGAACCGCTCCTCGAGGGCCTCCTGCCGGCGTCCCAGCTCCTCCCGGGTCTCGTCGAGTACGAGCTTCTGCGCCTGGATCTCACTCTTGAGCCGCTTGTTGAGGCGCTCGACCTCTCGTGTGGACACGCCCAGCTCATCCAGCATCTCCCTGTTGCGCTCGTGGAGGAGCGCGTTCTCGATAGCCAGCGCGGCCTGACGGGCGAAGATGTCCAGGATGCCCACGACCCGCTCCGAGAAGAGTCCAGGCTGGAAGCGGTTGTCCAGGTAGATGGCGCCCACCACCTCCTGGTGACCGATCAGAGGCAGGCAGGCGATGCTGCGCACCTTGAGCGCCAGGACGCTCTCTCGGGTGGAGAAGTACTCGTCCTCCACTGCGTCCTCGAGGACCAGAGGCTCCCCGGACTCGAGCACCCTGTCTGCGATGGAGCGGCTGACCTTCGCCTTGCTCCGCCGCACCGCGTCCCCGTCCAGGTTGCGTGCCACGACAACACTGAAACGATCCTCTCCTCGCAGGAGCACGAAGCCGCGCTCCGCGTCCACCAGGGGGATCATGGTGTCGATGAAGATCTCCAGGACCTGCTCCAGGTCGGTGACGTCCGCCAGGTGGCGGTTCATCTCCAGGAGGCTCCGGGTGAGCCGCAGATCCTCCACCGACGAGGACCCGGGACCCATCAGGGGGCCGGCGTCCACGGCGATGGTACGACCGAGGGCTGTAGATGCTGTCCGGACTCGGTCCATCTCGCCCTTGAGCTCAGCTCGATCCCGACGGGCGAAGAACGCGCGCCGGTAGGCCTCCGGGACCGAGGCGGTGAGATCCTGTAATGCGGCCTCCACCAGGGTCATCGCCGTGTCCGGCGTCCCCCGACCCCGCTCCACCACGCCCCGACCCCGCTCCACCACGTCCCTGGCCCCAAGGAGGTAGGTCCTCCATGCCAGCTCGGGGGTGCCCGCGGCGTCCAGGAGCCCCCGGGCCTCGTCGAGGATCTCTCCAACGTCAACGTCGGGGGCTGCGTCCTGAGCATCCAGGCCGATGCGCGCAAGGACCAGCAAGGTACGGAGGAGGTGGTTCGGGAGGCGTCCGTTCCGGCTCCGCTGCTCCGCGTCCCTCGCGCATTGCAGGGCCTCTGCGGTAGCCCCCAGATCCAGATGACAAGCGGCCAGGTCGATGAGGCACTCCACGGTCTCGTCCACGACCCCGAGCTCTCCAAATATCGCCAGGGCTTCACGGGTGCCGTCCAGGGCCTCCTGAGCCCTGCCCGAGAGGAGATCGATCTCTCCGAGGAGAATCCCGTTGAGGCCCATCATCAACTTTGTCCGTGTCCTGCGGGCTATGACGAATGATCGCTCGGCCCACTCCCGGGCGCCGTCGAGGATCCCCAGGTAACGATGGATGTTCCCGAGGTTGGACTGGATCCTCATCAGCAGACTGGTGTCCTCGATGCGGTACGCCTGACGCAGGGTCTCTCGGTACTGCCCGATCGCGTCCGAGTATCGACCCCGCTCCTGGAGGAGCACGCTCAGGTTCATCCCGGCCACGTTGGTCCGCTCGGCGGATCCCGCGGCGCGGGCGACGTCATGGCTCTCCCGGTAATGCCGCTCGGCCTCATCGTAGGCCTTCTTCTTCTGGTAGAGGAGGCCCAGGGAGTTGAGCACGAAGGCCTGGTCCATCCGCTCGCCGCATTCGGCGAGGCCGTTCCTGGCCTCGAGCAATGCGTCCTCGGCGCGCTCGAAGTCTCCCTGGTAGGAGTGGATCAGGCCGATGATGTTCAGGCCCCGGTAGCGGCTGCAAGGCTCGATATCATCGGCCACGTTGGCGGCCTCGCCCGCAGTGAGGGCCTCATCGTAGTCGCCGCGGTACATGTGAACGCGGGCCTGGAGCGCGGCCAGGCGGCGGGTCCCGGCCGCGTCGGCCAGGGTGGCTGCGCCGTCCAGCATGCCCAGGGCATCCTTGTACTCGCCCTTACGGAAGTAGAGTTCGGCGAGGGCCTCGAGGAGGCGGGCGCGGCCGGACCCATCCAGGGACGCGGTCTCCAGGGTGGTCCAGAGGCGCTTGATGCCGTCCTGGTAATGTCCCGTCAGGGTGGCGAGGCGAACCAGGAGCAGGGCCACCTCGACGGGATCGCAGCCCGCTGCCCGCGCTACCTCGGCCACCTTGTCGGCGCGCTCGAACTCACAGCGATCCACGAGCTCGCGGACCCCGTCCAGGCCCCAACGTCTGGCCAGCTCGGTGCGGCCGGCGGCGAAAGCATGGAGGGTGACCTCCGCAGGGCGTCGACGGCCGGCGGCGCCGGTATCACCCATCGCGTCGAGGAGCGCGCCGTGGGTCTCGCTCCACCGGCCCTCCCCGAGGTTCTCCTGCACGAGCCGCTGCAGGGACGGGCTGTCCACCACGGGGAGAAAACTTCGCCCCACGGGCTCGAAGCGTGCGTAGCCGCGCTCCACCAGGTGCTCCACTGCGGCGTCCGCGTCCCAGGGGGTCTGCGAGGCGGCGGCGGCCAGACGATCCAACCGGGTAGGGGCGCCGGCCGCGGCCAGCACGGCGAGCACGGCCCGCTCCACATCTCCGAGGGCCGCAAGCGCGCCGCGCGCGGTCTGCTCCAGGGTCTCGGGGAGGCCCGTCTCCCGTCGGCGCTTTGCGTCCAGCTCCCAGCGACCGCCCGTGATCCGTGCGACGCCGGCCTGGAGCATCCACGCGGCCAGCTCTCCGGCCCAGCGGGGATTCCCATGAGCCACAGCCCAGAGGTCGTCCATGAGCGCGTCGGGCAGGGGCTCTGACGTGAACTGGATGGACAGGAAGCGTCCCAGATCCGGGCGGGTCATGGGACCCACCTCCACGTCGAGGACCGGCGCCTCGACTCCGACATCATCGAGGGCCCCGGACTGGGCGGCCCCGACCAACGCAACGGGGGGCACCACCTCTCCGGTGAGCCGGGCGAACTCGAGCGCGCGGGCGATCCCCGAGAACACGGCCGGGCCTGTGAGCCCGCCACGATCCACGTCGTCCAGGAGCAACACCAAAGGCCCTGCGGCCGCAGCCTCCAGGGCCAACTCGACGGCCTCGCCTACCAGACCCCCGAGCTCCCGAGCCTCCTCGTCCCGCGTGGTCTCATCGCGACCCAGGCGCGCAGAGAGGGTGTGCGCAAGACGCACCGCGGGCTCCCTGCCCACGGACAGGCCCAGGTAGAGCACATCGTGGCCCTCCATCTGGAGGATCCGCTTCACCTCCTCGAGGAAGCGGGTCTTGCCGGCACCCTCACCGCCGCGAACCCTGGCCGCCACTGCTTCCGGGGCCTCCACGTCGGTATCCGCCACTGCGCGGCACCACCCCACCAGGTCGTCCAGGGCCTCTTCGCGTCCCAGCCAGGGTCCGCCCGCAGACGGGGTCTCCCCATCGACCTTGGACTCCAGGCTATACTCGAAGCCCCCCTTCCGGTTGATGAATTGGACCGCGTGGCCGGGATCCGACAGGCGCTCCACGGGGTCCTTCGCGGTGAGGCGCAGGAGCAGCGCTCCCCACCAGTCCGGGATCCCCTCGGCCTGGTGTATGGGCAGAAGTTCATTGAGATGGAAGCCGATGATCGCGTCGACCTCGTCCGGGAAGGGCAGGATGTCGTAGGTTGCGTAGAAGAGGAGCATCCCTAGGGAGTACCAGTCGGATGCGGGCGCAGGCACACCCTCTGAGAACCACTCCGGGGCCATGAAGTAGAGCGTCCCTCGCGCAGGCTGAGACTCCTCGGGGGCGTGCATGGCCAGACCGAAGTCCAGGAGCTTCAGCTCCCCCAAGGTCCCATCGTCGGCCCGCTCCACGAGAACATTCTCGGGCTTGATGTCACAATGGATGTAGCCCTGTCCATGGACATACCCGAGCGCACGGCAGAGGCGCACGGTGTAGTCCACGAGGGTCTCGAAGGAGGCGCCCTCCATGGCCTCGGTGAAGGGGACGCCCTTGACATACTCCACGCTGAAGAGATGGCTGCGGCGGGAGCGGTCGTAGCAGAAGTCCCAGGTCTTCGGGATGTTCGGATGGGAGAGGAGGGCCAGGGTCTCGTACTCGTTCTTGAGCCAACGGATGGCGCGGGCGTCCTTGACCCGCTTCACCGCCACCGGGAGGTCGTCCTGGGCGGTGTCCCTGGCGAGGACCACCTCCCCCATGCTGCCGGCCCCCAGGGGCCGCTCCACCACATACCTGCCGGCGAGGAGGTCCCCGGGCTTCGTCCCTGCTTTGCTCACCGTCCCTGCTTTGCTCACCTCGTCCCTCTCGCCTTCTTGGCCCCCCTCTTCGGAATACGCAGGGTGCGCGCCCGATGGGATCCGACGAAACCCGGCAGATCTCGGTTCACGTCGGTGAGGGTGGCTTTATGACCGTGCTGCTTCTCGAAGTCCCTGAGGAATTTGTCGACCAGGATCTTGGGATCGGCCCGATGCTCTCCCCGGATTCGAATCCGATCCTCCAC
>CAZNWW010000373.1:0-4763 GCA_964576155.1 uncultured Myxococcales bacterium
GTCCGGGTTCGATCATCGGCGGCGGGGTCTTCTCTCCACCTGTAACAAGATAGACCTCGACGTGCTCACGGTAGATCCGGACCTCCACCAGGGGTGTCCCCTTCAGGATCGCCTTCTTTACATCCGCTGCGAAGCTCCCAGCGAGGAGCATCTCCTCCATGCGGTCACGATTCTGCCGCTTGCTGAACAGCCCGTCAGTTTGATCCTTTGCGTCCCGCTTCTTGAACTTGTGATAGTTAGCGCGGTCCTGCCGGACGATCCCCGCCGCGGACTTGAGTTGGGCCCCCTCGCTGTTCATGTGGTCCGTCTCGCTCAGCCGCGCCCGATAGACCTCCAGGGGCTGGTCCCCAGCGATCACAGCGGGGGCTGAAAGCCAAGCGCACAGGATGACTGCGATGGATGATATTCTCGTCATTGGCGTCCCCATAGGTTCAGGTTTTAAGTTCACCGATGTCTTCGAACCACAGCTCAGGGTTGGCTGCGATGAAATCCTCCATCATGGAGACACACTCGGGGAGAAGTCGGCCAGGGATTCTTCCGTTTGTGGCCAGGCCAGGATCGATACGTAGCGCCGCCCCTGCCAGAAGACGATCACCGCCGCCGAGACCTCAGAGCCCTGGCCGTAGTCGTCCCCGGGGTTCCCTGCGCTATGGGTGAAGACGCCGGAGGCGTTCTCAGGGCTGCCCATGTCGAAGATGTCCAGGACGATCTCGGGCTCCCCGTCCTTCTCGAAGACAAAGGAGGAGGCCTCCTTGAATCCGTAAGAGATGTACAGCTCGGCCCCGCCGTTGATGTACTCGTAGAGGTTGTCCGGGGTGTACCTCGTGGGGGCCTTACGGTCCCAGCCGCCTACCTGCCTGGGCACCACCTTCATGATGTCGAACTCCTGGTCCTGGTCGTCGTTCAGGTCCGGGGTCCCTCTCAGAGAGAGGACGATGGCCAAGGCAGCGCAGACCACCATGGCCAGGAGCCACAGTCTTCGCCTGCCTTCCGCCACAGCCATCCGCCCCTCCCGTCTCCCAGCCAGTATCGGAGGCGGGATCGGGGGGTGTCAAGGCGCGCCACGCCGGACAGGGGATGGGGCGGTCCCGGCTAGGCTGTGGGAGGGGCCTTCAGCCCCGACTCTCCTCCCCTCCTACTGCTCCTCTTTGCAGCCCTTGAGTAGCGGATTGTGCTTGCAGATATTCATCCGGATGGTCTTTGCGTCTATGCCGGAGAACTTGTGCTTGTTGTTCGCAAACCAGGTGGGGCTGGCGGAGACGCCAAGCGCTACACCTATCTTGATGTCCTCCCTCAGTAGCTTCTTGCCTTCACCGCCGTCCGCGCAGTAGCGCATGGTAGAGATGGTCATCCCGGCCTCCACGGCGCAGGACCCCCAGTCATCAGAGCTCATGTCCTTGTTCCGGCACCAGATGTACTCCATGTACTTGTAGCCCGTCGGATAGTGTCGGGCTGCGCAGAGCTGTCGGATGTTCTCGTCCACCTCGGACTGACCGTGGAGGGCCTTGAAGCCGTCGCCGTCCTTCGTGGCGATGTAGTGCACTCTGAAGGAGATCTCCTCCTCGAAGGTACTCAGGACCTCCTTCATTGCGCTGAGGGCCTTCCTGGCGAAGGGGCACTCCGACATGACGAAGACCTCGACCTTCCCCGGGGTCTCCTCGCGACAGGTCAGGGTCCCCTCGCAGTCTTCGTCGTCGCAGTCGACCCTGCCATCGCCGGTGTCGTCGATCTGGTTGTCACAGATCTCGGCGGTCGGGTCATGATTGGGGCCAATGTGCAGGAGCAGGAAACCCTGCCTCCGGCTGGGCTGGATTTTGCTGGTCATTCCCCTGTATCCCTTCGCTTCCTTGATCTTCTCGTCGAAGATCAGCGTCGGCAGCAGGGTGATGCCGTGTTCTTCGTAGATTCTCTTCCCTTCTGTGGTCGAGTAGTCGTGCTCCGTGACCCGGACCCCCGGGAGTCCAGCACCCGGGGATCCGCTATCCGGCGTCGGATAAGGGTTCGAAGAACCTCGTGATCCACGGAGTCGAAAAAACGACGCACGTCGAACTTCAGGTAGTACCGGAACCGTCGGCAGAACCGCTGCGCCCGGGCCAGGGCCGCGTGGGTCCCCTTCCCCTTCCGGCACGCGTAGGAGTCGAAGATGAATGAGCGCTCGAACACAGGCTCCAACACCGCGCAGAGCGCGTGATGAACCACCCGGTCCCGGAAGTCCGCCGCGCAGATTGTACGCTCCTTCGGGTCGCTCACCGTGAACGTATGGTAGGGACCGGGCCGGTAGCTTCCATCCTCAAGTTCCCGCTGCAGGCGCAGGACCTGGGGTTCGAGATCCCGCCAAAATGCCGCAACGTGAGCTTTACGCCGCTTTCCCCGCATCGCCCGGTGGGCTGCGGCGACCAACGCCTCGAAGGTGCAGACCTGCTCGAACAGCCGCTTCTCCCGCCTCAAGGAGAAGCCCCCTTGGCGGACTTGAGCCAGCCGCCCAGCATCCGCCCGGCCTCGTCGAGTCGCTCCGACGCGTGCCGATACCCGCCGTGGTCTAAGTGCCCCAGATCGTGGCAGAGGCGCAGCAAGAGCCGCAGGCGGTCCAGCCGGGCGCTCACGTCGCGCAGGAGAGAGCCCTTCGTACGGGAGTAGCGCGCTTCTGCCAGGCGCTCCATCACGTCGAGGGCAAGGGTATCGATTCGGTTGGACAGGGTGAACCGGACCCGTTTTGGAAACTTCTCCGTCTTCGCAAGCAGCCACTTGAGGAGGTCGTACCAGACCACCAGGACCGGAGGTTCGACGCTCATAGGGCATCTCCGCCCGGCCCCTGCCCGACATCGGTCGGAGGGAACCGCCCCAGCACTTCCAGGATCCCGTCGCCGTAGTGCCGAACCTTCTCCTCGCCGAAACCGACCACCTTCAACAGCGCTGTCTTAGAGTCCACCCGCAGCCGCACCATGCGCGCAAGCTGCCGGTTGTTCGCTACGACGTATGGTGGAACCCCGTCCTGCTGCGCCCGGGCGGTGCGCCAGGTCCGCAGCGCGTCGTAGACCTCCTTCTCTCCGTCGTCCAGGTCATCCCGAGGATCGGTCCGGTTGCGCTCACTCCGTTGCTTTGGCCGCCGCTGTCGTTCTTCGTCAGCCTCCACGTCCCGGTAACTGACGACCATCAGAAGGCAGGGCGTTCGCTCGTGGACGAAGAAGTGATCGGTGACCTCGATCACCTCCCGCGCAGACAGGAATTCCTGGAGAGGCGTGTCATCAAAGCCGCCCACAGCGTCCGAATACCGTCACGTGAACACCTTCAGCTTCATCCAGAAGTCCTCGTCTTTTCGTCAGCCGCCAGGGCTTTGCCCTGGACCCACCCCACCGGCTCAAAGCCGGCGGGGCCCCGGCCTCCACTCGTTTTCGGCGCCACCTGCGGGGCGCCCGCTCGCTACGGCCAACACGGCGGCTACGCCGCAAAAACAACCGCCCCAAGGGCCAAGAGTCCAAGGGCCCAAGGGCTAAAAAGACCTGGCGAGGCGGAAACCGCGGTAAATGTAGCGGTCGCCCGGCGTGTCCATGTAGCGCAGTGCCGAGCGGCAGCACTCGGCGCCGCAGCCCCAGTAGCCACCGCGCCTCACCCGGTAGGAGTCCCCACAGGAACCACCATCCGGATCTGCACCCTGCCCCGTCGTGTCCGAGCAGTACCTGTCCCAGCACCACTCGTACACGTTACCGCTCATGTCCTTAAGACCCCACGCGTTCGCTTGTTTGCCACCCACGGCCTTCGTACCACTTGGGGTGGGGTTTCCACAGTACCAGGCTATCTCCGTCAGGTGGAACGGAACCTCACAGTTAAGGTGCGACGCGTCGCTCTCCTGGCCGTTGTGGTACGCGCTCGTCGTACCGGCACGCGCCGAATACTCCCACTCTGCTTCCGTTGGCAAACGATACCCCGCACACTCCTGAGGCTTCGACGCACCGCCGGCAAGGGTCACCGTTGCTGCGTTGATTCCACCGTGCGTCGAGTCCAGGCAGAACTCGGCGTCCGTTCCGTCTGCCGGGTTACCGCCCTGCTCGCATTCCACGCCTGTGAACTGGTAGCAAGGGGCGTAGCCCTCATGCACAGACTTCCAGTTCGCATACGCCAACGAGTCGTACCAGGAGATCGTCTCTACTGGATAGGTGTCACCGATCGTAGACCCGCTCGGGTTCCAGCCACCGAACGCAGACTTCCACTCTCCCTGCGTCACTTCGTGAACCTGCATCTCGAAGTCCAGAGTCAGTGTCACCTGGTGCAGGGTTTCGTTTGATGACCTCCCAGGTTCCGACACCGTCGTCCCCGTTCCGCTACCGTTGCAGCCACCCCCAGTGTACCCCACAGGACAACCCTCGCCACCGGGGCTGCCCATCCAGAAGCTGCCCGCTTCGATGAGCGCGAACCCATCGCAGGGAACGATGTCCGCGTTGACGCAGCCGGTGTCCGGGTCGCAGGAGTCCTGGGTGCAGGCGTCCCCGTCGTCGCAATTCGGCGCCCCGGTGCCGACGCAGACCCCGTCCGCGCAGACGTCCGCGACGGTGCACGCGTCCTCGTCATCGCAAGAAGCGGTGTTGGCGATGTTCAGGCAGCCAGCCTGTGAGTTACAGCTGTCGTCCGTGCAGGGGTTCCCGTCGTCGCAGTCCACGGCGCCGCCGGACTGGCACTCGCCCTGGCTGCAGATATCTCCGTCGGTGCACGCGTCCTCGTCGTCGCAGGGGGCCGCGTTGTTCGAGTATGTGCAGCCGTCCACCAGT
>CAZNWW010000374.1:0-4760 GCA_964576155.1 uncultured Myxococcales bacterium
CGCCTTCGGGGCCGCTGGACTCTGCGCATTGGTTGGTGCCGCCGTTCTGGCCGTCGTTCCCGTAGGGGTTCCCGCAGCACGCGCTGTAGCCGTGGCCGCCGTCGCCGCCGCCCAGGACGATGTCCCCGTCGATGCTCACCTCTCCCTGGACGAGGATCTCCAAGGGGAGGCTCCCCTTCGCTGTGACCGTGACTCCGGCGGGGATGTCCACCAGGGTGAATTCATAGGGACCGTCATCGGTGTCCAGGACGACGTCCTGGACCGGATTGAACGCTCCGTCAGCGCCGGTGCCGCCCTCCAGGGGTCCGGCGGGGAGGCCGAAGCTGGGCGGTGGATCGGGGTTGAGGAGATAGGCCTGGAGACCACCCGCCGACTCGATCCTGATGTGCCCGCCGCCGCCATCGCCGGAGACGACCCATTCCTTCTGGTTGGAGTTCGTGATCAGGCCGCCTCGCCCGCCGATGGCGGAGATCGTGCCGCCGTCGATGAAGACCTCCCCAAGGGCGCTCAGGCGCACTGCGCTGCCGAAGCCTCCACCGCCTGCGCCTGCCCCGGAAGGAAACGCTCCATCCGCGCTCCCCCCGCCGCCGCCCGGTCCGCCACCGTCTTCGCCGGTCTCGTTGTATCCCGCTCCGCCGTCGCCGCCCGCGCCGCCGCCGGGACCGCCGATGCCGCCCAACAGCGCTATCCCCCCGGGAGGGGCCGGGGGGCCGGAAGAGATCGACGCCGAATGCTTGCCATGCTGCCCATCCGCAGAGAGCCAACCGTGGATCTCGACGTCCCCCTGGACCCTTGCGGTGAAGGGGTTGGATCCGATGAGTTTGACCTCCACGTCCGGGTCGATGATGAAGCTGGTGTAGTGGAAGACGCCGCCGTTAGAGTTGGTATCTATCAAGGTGTTCTGGGTTGCATGGAAGGCCCCGTCGGAGCCATTGCCTCCGAAGCTCTCCAGGTCTACCGCGAGGACATCCTCACCCCAGGCTGCGGTGGTAGGCTGGGCGGCCATATCCGTATCCAGGAACTCCTCCACCACGGCCCCGGTCACGGTGCAGAGAGGATCTCCGCCCGGGCCTGTCTGGCAGGCGGCGTCCTCGGGACAGGGATTCGGTTCGCAGGGGTTTTCGGGGATGTCCGGGGGGATGTCCGGAGGGATGTCCGGGGGGGTATCGAGGGGAGCATCCATCGGCGTGTCCGAAGGTACGTCGAAGGGAGTATCTGTGATGATGTCCGGCGTAACATCCGGGAGGGTGTCAGGGTCGAAGACGTCAGGGACGACCTCCGAAACCACGTCATCGGGGACCATCATATCCCACGACGGGGCATCGGCGACAGCGTCGGCCCCGCGTCCTCGGCGGGGGTTTCCCCGGGACCGGAGGTGTCTCCACCGCAGGCGGACAAGGCGAAAGCGACAAGGAGGACAGTCAGGATCGCGTGGCGGATACTCATGGTGAGTCTCTGGAGTGGTTTAGATACCGGGTCGATTCTAGCTGTGGGTGGTGTCTATGGCAACGGGAGGGATTCTGTCCTATGTGAAGATCTATCCGGTGGCTTGGAGGAGGATCTGCCGGACCACTTCCTCGGTCGGGGTCTTTCCGGTGTCGATGATCAGGTCGTAGATTGAAGTGTCGTAGAGATCAAACCCATAGAAATCGAGGTAGCGGGCTTTCTCGTCCCGTTCCCGTTCTTCGGTGATTACGCGAGCTGCGTCGAGGGTGATTCCTTCACGCTGGGCCACCCGTGCGTGGCGGATATTCTCGCTCGCATCCAGCCAGACGCGGAGGACATCGAGGCCGGCCTCCCCGACCATGTATCCTGACAGCCGGCCCTCCAGGAGGATCCCACCTCTGCGGGCGATCTCCACCTGGCGCCGGTCCAGCTCGCGGTCCACCTCCGGGTGGGATGAGACGTGCGCGCCGAACTCATTCAGGGACATCCCCTTCTCTGTCGCCATTGTGCGGAAGATCGTGCCCACGTTTACGTGTTCGAGGCCGGTACGCTGCGTGAGGAGCAGGCAGGTGGTGGTGGTGCCGGAGCCCGGGAGGCCGCCGACGGTGACGACGGAGCGGCTCATCCGAGGCTTCCCTGCGGGTGGAAGGTTCCGTCAGGGCCGGGCCCGTCGGCCTCCACCTCCAGGACGTGGGAGGCCCACATGTCCGCGAAGTGGACCAGGAGCAGCATGGGCGTCTCCCGGTTCTTCACGACCCGGTTGGCGGCTACGTACTGGCCGTCGTGATAGGTGATCGCCTGGATCTCCTCCTCGGTGACGGGGATGAAGCGGGAGACGAGGTGGATGCTGCGCACTGCGTGGCTCATGGCCACCCGGTCGGGATCGAGGAGCCACTGTCCCTGTTCGTCCTTGATCACCGCGGGCCGGTCCTTCGGCCCGACCTTGCCGACGTCATGGAACAGGGCCACGATGAGGCATGACTCGTCATCCAGGTCGGGGCGCAGCCTCGACTTGAGATCCATCATGAACTGGGCCACTGTCCGGCTGTGGATCAGGAGCCCGCCCTCGTGGTCGCAGTGGTGGTCCGTGGACGCCGGTGTCCAGAGCCAGTCGGTCTCTTCCTCCAGGTGCTCGAGGAGGGCCATCACTTTGTCCCTTCTGGGCCCCAGCAAGTCGAGCAGCGTTCCGTAGTCACCCTTCAGCATCCCTGGTTCCCTCCGTCAAACGAGCAGGAAAATATAATGAAATCCACGGATCCGCGCAAGGCCCATTTCGCAGGCTTGTATCCGGCGACCATGTTGGTACTGTTTTCATCGAAGGGGGAGCGATCTTGGCGGATCTCTACGCAGACCTTCATGTCCACTCCAGCGCGTCCGATGGGACCGATGATCCGTCGGCGCTCCCCCGGGTCATGGTGCGCTCCCGGGTGGGGGTCGCCGCGCTCACGGATCATGACACCATCGGGGGCCTCTTCCCCTTTATCGATGCGTGTCGGACCGCGAAGGTCAAGGGGATCACCGGGCTCGAGGTCAGCGCCCGATGTGATACGGGCCATCTCCACTTGCTCATCCTCGGATTCGATCCTATGGCAGCGGACATCAACACACTGGTCGAGTGGATCTCCGACACACGGATGCGGCGAAACCTCGAGATCCTCCACAGGCTGCGCGATATAGGCGTAGACCTGTCCTGGCCCCAGGTTGAGGCCGAGGCTGGGGAGTACAGCGTGGGGCGGCCCCACTTCGCCTCCGCCCTGGTGGGTGGGGGTTGGGCCCGCCATCGCAACGACGCCTGGGATCGCTTCGTAGGCGACAAAGCGCCCGCCTATGTGCAGCGGGACAAGCCCCTGGCCGAGGAGGTCATCAATGTCGCCCACCGGGCGGACGCGGTGGTCATCGCTGCGCATCCAATCACCGCGGTGAGTCGCGACATGGACCTGCTGCTCCCCTGTCTCGAGAACCTTCGAGATATGGGAGTCGATGGTGTCGAGGCCTTCCACCCCTCCCAGGCCCGTGAGATCGCCAACACTCTCATGCGGTGGGCCCTGCAACGGCGGCTCTTCTGCTCTGTCGGATCCGACTACCATGGCGACAACAAACCCGAGGTCTTGATGGGCCGGTGGGGCCGGCGGCGCATGCCCGTCCTGCCCGCAGTCCCGCTCCTGGAACGCCTCGGTGTCGCCGACGCAGTGGTGGTGCGGACGTGACCCGCCTCGAACCTAGTCCTTGCAGCAAATCACACCGGTGATGGCGGGGTCGTTGAGGGGGTGTCCCCGTCCAGATCGCCGTCGCAGTCGTCGTCCTCGCCGTTGCACCACTCCTCGACAACTCCCTCGAACGGGTCACACTCCTGCGGAGCCCCGCCCGCACAGTTTGGGACCTCGTGGTTGCAGACACCCTCTCCACAGGTCGTCGCGCCGAGATCCTGGTCAAACTCGCCGTCACAATCGTCGTCCAAACCGTTACATTCTTCGACCGTCGGCTCCAAAGCGTCGCACGGGGGCACCCCTTCTTCCGTACATTGTCTGGTTCCCGGACAGGAACCTGCCTGGTTCTCGACATAGCAATCGGTCCACGCCCCGTGAAAGACCGCGAATTCGCTGCACTCGCAGGTTTGTCCGTCCTGTCTCACGCACTGGAGCGACGACGCTCCAGTCAGGAGCAGTGCTTCGTCGCAGTCGTAATCCGCCGGGCAGTCGGAGCCTACGCTGCAGGTCGCCCCGCAGAACGCGCCCTCAGCCCCGAATTCGACGCATCTCGCTCCCGAATCAAGGCCGCCGAAGTAGCAATCCTCGTCCCCCAGGCACGGCGAACAAAGACTCTGGTGAACCTGCATGCAGACGAAGACGAGGTCCGGCGACGCGGCAGTGTCCTGAGTACACTTCCACCCCTCCGGGCATTCATCGATGCAGGTGACGGTGCAGACGCCGCCGCCGGGTCCGGCAACGCAGTAGCCCGACAGGCAATCATCGTTGGACTCGCAGGGCCACTCGAATCCGCCTGGCTCCGGCCCCACGAGATCTGCAGCCAGGTCAGACACATCGAGATCGGCAAACTGCAGTGTGTCGAGGCCCGTGTCCGATTCCGCATCGAGAGCCTGGACCTAGTCCGTCAATCGTCCTGCGTCCTCGTCCGCCCCGCCGTCCAGAATTAACCTTGTCTGGACACCCCCGCCGCATCCCGACAGGACGATGCAAGTTGCCAGCAGCCTTCGGAACACGAGTTGGTTGAACCGCATGTTTCCCCCATCAATCGGGTCAAGCAGGTCTGGTGGCCAGGGTGCACTTCTTTCCTGTGCATGATATCATTCCGGA
>CAZNWW010000375.1:0-4756 GCA_964576155.1 uncultured Myxococcales bacterium
GCTCGATGTCCGCGTCACGCAGCCCCGGGTAGAGCGGGAGGTGCACGATCTCGCCCTCGACGTCCTCGGCCTCCGGGCAGAGGCCGGGCGCTCCCCCCAACTCGGGGAGTCGACTGCACGCGGTCATGTAGCCGGAAGAGAAGTCGACGCCGGCGCGACGGAGGTGCCCGCCGAAGATCTCCCTCCGAGGCCTGCGCAGGGCGAAGCTTACATAGATGTGATCTCCACCGGGGCCAGCAGGCGCGGGGAGTCCTGGCGCCTCTCGCCTGTGGAGAGCCTCGAGGAGCGCTGCGCCGATTTTGCGGCGCTCATCGTTTCGCGCGTCGACGGTCTCGAGCTGCCTGAGCCCGGCCCCCGCCTGGGCCGCGCTCGGCCGCCATCGCAGGCGGCCGATCTGCTCTTCCGTGATCGGCGCCACCGCCTCCTCGAACTTCCTGTGGACCGGGTCCGCGTCCGATCGACGCGCTCGCCGCACCACGGGGCCCAGGGAGAGGCTGAACACAATGGGGTGGGTTGCGAAGTTCATCGCAGCGGCCGTGACGCCCTGCTTGATCAGGCCCCCCCGGGCCGCGGGTGCGAAGTCCTTCATCAGGTCCCGCATGCCGTCGGCCAGGGAGTCATCATGGGTGGCGACGACGCCACCGGAGTACGTGGAGAAGTTCTTTGTGATCCCGAAGGTGAAGTACGCAGCCCGCCCCAGGGCGCCGGCCCGAACTCCGCTCGCCATCGCCCCGCAGGCCTGGGCGCAGTCCTCGATGAGGTCCACTCCCCGGTCCCGAGCCAGCTCCAGGATATCCCCCGTGGGGCAGGTACGACCGAAGAGGTGGGTGGGAATGATCGCCCGGGTCTCGGGCGTGATGACCTTGCGCACCGTGGCCGCGCTCACCTCGAAGGTCGTCGGCTCCACGTCCGCGTAGACCACGCGGAACCCCAGGTGACGGAGCATCGCCGGGATCGCGAAGTAGGTGAAGGCAGGGACCACCACCTCTGCGCCGCTTGGATAGCCCGCCGCAGCGAAGATCAAGTAGAGCCCCATGCGACCCGAGGGAACAAAGAGGACGTGCCCGGCACCCTGCCACCGGGCGAAGGCCTCCTCGAAGCGGGCGACACCGGCGCCGCTACGAGCGCCGGGCTTCACCGCGTCCAGGAGAAAGCGGACCGTCTCCCAGGGGGTCGTCGCTGGGCTGAACCTCGGAATCATCTTCCCTCCCGCGGATAACGGTGCACAGGCTCGACCCGCTCGTTGTCGAGCAGGTCGAGGCGCCACACCACCATCCGTTTCCCGTAGAAGTCGAACTCCCCGAGCCGCTCGAAGCCCCAGGAGGTCAACTGACGGACCGCCCCAAGATTGTCAATTTCGGTGGTGATCTTCAAGTAATGGTGGCCCATCGCCGCCAGCTCGTCAAAGAGCACCTTGTTGATGAGGCCGGAGACCCGGAGTCCCCGCAGCTGAGGCTCGAAGGAACAGAATATGGACTCGGCCACCACCTCCTCTCCGATCCGGGCACCCGCGCGACGGAAGTAACTGGTGGTCTCCATGAGGTGAACGATCAGCCGCGGCCGGCGCAGGATGCCGGGCAGCGCCGCCAGGAGCAGGCCGGGCGCGCGCCGCAGGAGGACCTCCCTGAACATCCTGGTTCCATGATTGGAGCCGGCGATGAAGCCGCGAACCCGTCCCGACTCCTCGTACACGAAGCCGCGGAAGTCCGGGTGGCGCACCAGGCCGTGGTAGAGGGCGCGCAGGAACCCGACGCCGAGCTGGGACCAGAGGCTGTTCCCCATCGCTTCCCGGTGCAGCCGGGCCACATCGTCCACGTCCGCCACGTCCATCACTCGGATGCGGGACAGGACCTCCGGGTCAACAGGGAAGGGTTTCAAGGGGCTGCCGACCATGCCTCCCTACTCGTCACCTTGTGGAGCGCCGGTGTCGTGGGCGCGACGGATGAAGTCACGGAACTCCTCCATGCGTATGGCCCGATCCTGGGCTGCCAGGAAATGCCCCAGGAACTCCTCCCAGGAGAACTCGAAGGATTCGTCCAGGAGCCGCCTGATCAGCTCCACCGCGTGGATGTTAAGGGGCCCGAACTCTTCGAGGGCCGACCCTGCCTTGTCCCAGAGTCGGTCCGGGTCGGCGACATGGTCGATGAGGCCGATCCGCTCGGCCTCGACGCCGTCGACCTTCCGCCCGGTGAGGGCCATCCGGCGGGCCCTGCCCAGACCTATGAACTTGGCGAGGCGGAAGGTCCCCATGCCGGGGATGAACCCCATGCGAACGTCGTGGAAATGGTATCGACAATCCGTGGCGCCCACCCGGATGTCGCAGGCCAGGGCCAGCTGCAAGCCACCCCCGGCGCACTCCCCCTGGGTCACCGCAATTGTGAGCGCGGGCAGCCGCTCCAGGGAGCGGCAGACCTTCTCCCACCGGTTGAAGCCGTGGATGTCGGGGACATTGTCCGGCGCGAAGTCGGACAGATCGATCCCTGAGCAGAAGTCGTCTCCACGGGCCCCCAGGAAGACCACGTCGACGTCGTCGGAGTCTTCGAGGTGATTGATCACCTTCCTGAGCTCCGAGACCATGGTGATGTCGATGGCGTTTTTTCGGGCCGGTCGGTTGAGGAAGAGCTTGACCACCCGTCCCTCCTGCTCCAGCTCCAGCGTCTTGAGCTCCATTCCCCCTCCTACCATCGGAGCAGGCCGGTCTCCAACGAGACACCCGGTCCCATGGCGATTGCGACACCAAAGTCCCCCTCCCGGACGACCCCCTCTTCCATCAGTTCCTTGTACGCAAAGAGGAAAGCCGACGACGAGATGTTGCCGTACCTCCGCAGGATGGTTCTGGTGTGGCGCACGTCGAAATCCGTAATCTTCAGGTTGTACTTGATGCTGTCGACCACCTTCTTGCCGCCGCTGTGCACGATCCAGTGGCCGATGTCCCGCCGCTTCAGCCCGTGACGGGTAAGCAGAGCGTCCACCGGGATCTCGATGGTGGCGCCGATCTTGTATGGGATGTCCCGGTCGAGAAAGAACGACCAGCGGCCGTCCTCGAAGTCATAGCGCATGTCCGGGCCGGCCTCGTGGACCAGGTAGGACTCGAAGTCGAGGAGGCGCGGACCGTCCGTGTGATCATCGTCGTCGTCCACCCGCACCAGAATTGCGGACACCCCATCTCCGAACAGGGAGTTCACCACCGCGGTGCGCATGGTCATGTCGAAGACGTATCCCGCCGAGCAAATCTCCGCTGAAAGCAACACCACGTTGGTCCCCGGTCTGGCCGCGGCGAGCCCGGCGACATTGGCCAGGCCGTTCATCCCGGCGTTGCAGCCCATCCCGACGATGTCGGCGCGCTGCACGTCGCGGCGCATCCCCAACCGGGGTGACACCAGGGAGGACAGGGAAGGACAGAGCATGCCCGTGGTGGTGACGGTCACCAGGGCGTCGATGTCCTCGGGGCCGAGGCCCTTGGGCGCGAGGCAGCGCTCGATGGCCTCGGCCCCCAGCTCTACGGCCCACTTGCGGTGCTTGCCCAGTAAGGCCTCGCCGTCTTCGTCGGGGATCTTCCCGTCAGTGTCCGGCCGAGGGAGCACCAGGTGGCGCTTCTGGATGTGGCTGTTCGTGAAGAACTGCGCCAGCCGCGGGTCATCGGGCTGGAAGAGATCCACCAGGTCCTGCTGTGAATACGTGTCGGGCGGGTTGGTGGTGCCGACGGAGACGATGCGCGGAGAGCTCATCAGTCTTCTCCCCGCATGCGGCCGTAGAAGCGGGCCTGCATCTCCTCCACGAAACTGCGCCCAGTGTCGGAGCACCAGGCTCGGTTCAGGGCCTCTTTGGCGACCGCCACGGCGTCCGCGTCGAGGTCAGCCGCGCTCTGTGCGATCTCGACGGCTCTCGCTCGGAGGGTCTGTGCAGGCACGATCTCGCTGATCAGACCGGCGGTCAGGGCCTGCGCAGCGTCCAGCTCCCGCCCCAGCAGGATCATCTCCCTGGCCAGGGACTGGCCCACGACCCTGGGAAGCCGCCAGGTCGCGCCGGCCGCAGGCAGGATCCCCAGCCGGGTCTCGGGCAGTGCGAAGTGGGCCTTGGACGACGCTATCCGCACGTCGCAGGCCAGGGCCAGCTCCAGACCGCCCGCTACCGCGGGGCCGCCCACAGCCGCTACCACCGGGATCGGCAGCGCCTCGATACGGTCGAACAGCGCCATGCTCGGGATCGTAAACCCGTCCGCCGCTGTCCGCGAACGGATCTCATCCAGGTCCGCGCCGGCGCAGAACCAACCCTCCACGGCGGAGGAGATGACCAGGCTGCGAATGGCGGGATCGGCCGCGAATCGTTCAAGGGCATCGTCGGCCACGCGGACCATGGCGTCCGTGTAGGCGTTGGCCTTCGCTGGCCGGTCAATCAGCAGCAGTCCGACCGAACCTTCTGTCTCGACATTGATGAAGCTTTCCTTCTCCATTGATCCGCCTGTCAGGGGAGGCGCGGGGACCGCCCCAGTCTATCCAAAAATGCGGACTGGTTCCAGCGAATGAAGCCACTCCTTCCCCAATCCTATGGGGTTGCACATGAATTGGGGAGTCCATATACTTGCCCCCGCCATGAAGATATGCTTGGTCAACCCACCAAAAACGTACCAAGTCTGGGCTGGTGTCCCCGACATCTTCAACGGTCCTGACGCGTACCTGTTCCCGCCCCTGGGGATCATGTACCTCTCCGGCTATCTTAGGGCCCATACGAACCACGAGCCCGTCTTGTTCGAATG
>CAZNWW010000376.1:0-4746 GCA_964576155.1 uncultured Myxococcales bacterium
GGCCCTGTGACAACTCCCTCCGACGGCCTCTTCCTTGCCTCGACGGTCCACTTTCCGAGATACTCCATGGGCAAATGCGCTGGAGGTTCGATGTTTCCAATCCCATGTCGGTCAACGCGCTCCCGGTTCAGATGGTTGGTTGCCCTGCTCCTCGTAACGGCCTGCGCTGCAGAGCCGACGGCTCTCATCGAGGACGTGTACACCCCACCGGACGCGAGCCCTTGCGAGGCCGCAACAGACCCGGGCGAAGCCACGAACGCATGCCTGACCTGCCACAGAGGCGTCGAACCCATCCGCTGCCTGAACTCAGAGATGATGAAGCAGATCCTCCAGGTGGCCAAGGCGGGAGCAGATGGAAACCGCTGCGTGGTCTGTCACGGTGGAGATCAGACGGTTCGCTGGGAAGGAACCCTCGACACGGAGGATCCCGAGTACCTGGCCACAACCCGACGGGCCCATTCAGGGACCCCCGAGTACTTCGAGGATAACCCAGGGCCAAAGGACTTCTACCCGGATCCGGGGAGCCCCTGGATCAACGAGCATTCCTGCGGGCCCTGCCACACATGGGAGGTCGAGGCACAGTGGCGCAGCCTCATGATGACCGAGGCCGGGAAGATCCAGGGAACCGCCTGGGGCTTCGGCGGAATGACGGGCTACGAACACCGCTGGGCCAACTATGCGGTTTCGGATCCAGAGGATCCGGATGATGTCCTCGGAACCGACGCGTACAAGGCATCGCTGGAGCGCCTGGCCGCGCTCGAACCCCAGGTCTTCGTGGATCATCACGACCAGCTCCCCGCCGCACCCACCAGCGACGCGGAGCTGCGGGAGGACCCGGCCCGGGCTGCGTTCACCTACCTCCGCGGTGAGTGCCAGCGCTGCCACCTGGGAGTCGGTGGAAAGCAGCGCTATGGAGACTGGCGGGGAATGGGGTGCAGCGCGTGCCACATGCCCTACGGCAACGCCGGACTCTACCAGGGCGGGGATCCGACCCTCGACAAGGAGACCCCCGGCCGTCCTCTGGTCCACTCACTCCAGGGGACCAGGAAGGCACCGGTGACTGCTGGGGACGTCACTTGGACCGGGATCCCAGTGGAGACGTGCACCACCTGTCACAACCGGGGACGCCGCATCGGGGTGTCCTTCCAGGGCCTCATGGAGACCCCCTACGGGTCCCCCTGGCAACCAGACGGCTCGCCCCAGCAAAAACTCCACGGCAAGTATTACATGAAGCTGAAGGGGGACCTGCACGCGGAACTCGGGCTCCTCTGCCAGGACTGCCATACCACCCTCGACGCCCACTCACCGAACAAGCTCATCGGCGCCATCTCCGGCGCAGTAGAGGTGGAGTGCACAGACTGCCACGGTACACCGACCGCTCTCCCGTGGGAGTTGCCCCTGGGTTGGGGCGACGAGTACGAGACCCGCCCCATGGAAGGCCCGCCTCGGGGCACTACTGAAACTCTCCCGGACTTCATGGCCAAGGGCGCGCCCGCGCCCCCGGGCGACGGATTCCTCCTCACCACGCGGGGCAACCCCTTCGGCAACGTGGTGCGCGAGGGAGAGCGCGTCCGCGTGTACCTGGCCTCCGGCGCCTCTCGCCTCATCACCCCCCTGAAGATCCACACCAGAGACGGGACGCTCAGTACCGAGGGCCGCGTCGCAATGGTAGAGGTGCACAACCACATCGACCGCATGGAGTGCTACACTTGCCACGCCACCTGGGCGCCCCAATGCTACGGGTGCCACGTCAAGGTGGACTACTCCGCGCCGGAGATGAACCTGGACTGGATCGCTGCAGGTGAGACCCACGACGAGAGCGGTCTGTCGGCTGAGCGCACCAGGGCCACCGACCAAACGCGCATCCCAGGTGAGATCCGGGAGACCCGATCCTTCCTCCGCTGGGAGGACCCGCCCCTGGGCCGCAACGGCGAGGGACGCATCAGCCCCGTGGTGCCGGGATGCCAGACCACTGCAACGGTGATCGCAAGTGACGGTGAAGCCCTCCTGGCCAACCACGCGTTTCGGATCCCGGACGTGGAGGGAGCCGGCCCCGAGGGCCAGGTCGGTCTGGACATGTCGCCCCTGCACCCGCACACCGTGCAGAAGGCCGCCCGCTCCTGCGTGTCCTGCCACGCTGATCCGAAGGCCTTGGGGTACGGCATCGACGGCGGACGCGTCTCAGAAGATCTGTCCAAGGATCACTTCGTCGATCTCATGACCGCGGACGGGCGGGTGATCCCAAAAAACGCGGAGCCGCAGACCCGCGCCATGGACGGGATCTCTTCCGACTGGTCACGCTTCATCACCGAGGACGGACAGCAGCTGCAAACCGTCGGGCACCATTTCCGCCTCTCCGGTCCCCTGGACGACGAGACCCGGGCACGCATGGTTCGGGATGGTGTCTGCATCGCCTGCCATGAGGATCTCCCCGAAGGCTCCCTGGCCGTGAGCCTCCTGCACCACATCGCCGAGGCCACGGGCATGATGCCCGAGACCGACGCCAAGCACTCGTCGTTGCTCCACAAGGTCATGCTGCTCTCAGCCTGGGTGCAGGTTGGGGGAATGGTCCTGATTTCGGGAATGCTCATGATGATCGCAGGCTGGTTGTGGCGCCGCCGCCGCCAGCGCAGGTCATCCACCGATTGATGGTCGCAGGCTCCCGGCTCTAATCGAAATGGCTCCACAGTACCAGGGCGCAGACCTGCTCCTCGCCGCGGACTGCGCAGCCTTCGCAGCTGGAAACTTCCACGAGCGCTTCCTCAAGGGCAAGGCCCGCTGTGATGTACCTGTCCACCAGGCCATCGTCGGCGTCCGCGGGGACTTTGTCAGCGAGTCCTGACCCACATTTCTCACCATCCATCTGCTGCAGCCGCCGATCCTCCCGCTATCTCGGGCTGTTTCTCCCGCCGCAGTCCTCGACGATACTCTTGCATCGACTACGGCTGCTCTGGTCCGGACAACCCGACACAGCAGGGTCTCGACGACTTCGCTACGATGTCTGGTGAGAAATGCGGGCTACCGGTTCTTCTTTTTCTTCTTCTTGTCTTTCTGACCGAAGGCCGAAAGGTCCAGCTGGAGGCCGTTGTCCGGCTTCGTGCTGCCGGAGCTGCCGCCCGAGGGCCGGTGTGATCGCTGGTCGAGCCACTTCATCTGGGCGAAGCGCTTCTCGAGGTGGACGCGGTAGGAGTCCGCATCGGCGAGGAGGACACGCGGTCGGTGGAGGCGACGATCCGGCCGGACAGACTGCATCTCTCCTTGCATGAGCCACGCGAAGGCCTCGATGGCGGGGATGAGGTCTGTCTTTACCGCGCCGTCGTACCGGGGCTCGATGAAAGATGGATCGCCCCGATCAGATGCATCGTACATCGGCTCGAAGTCGGCCGTCTTGGCCACGTAGGTCTCGGTCTCGGCCGCTTCGATGCCCTTGAGAGGCTCGGTTCGTTCCCAGGGGCGGGTGACGGCCAGGGCCACGCCCGCAGCGACGACCACCACGGCGCCGACCACGAGGTTGACCATCCGCCGCCGCTTGTGCTTCTTCTCGAGCAGAACCATGGCCTTGGCCCGGGCGATCTTCTCTGCCTCGGCCTTGATACGGTTCTCTTCGTCGAGCACCGCCTGCCTCAAACGGTCTTCCTTCTGACGGAGCTGGGCCTGGCGTCGCCCGGACTCCTCCTGGACCAGCTTCTGGTACTTCGCCCGCTTCTGCTCCTCCTCTTCGAGCGCGCTCCGGCGCTTCTTGTCTTCTCTCGCTGCGAGGGTCTGATCGAGGCGTGCCTTCTCCTCATCGGCCTCCCGCTTCACCTCGGAGAGCAGGTCGCCGAGGAGGTCACTGCCGCGCTGGAGCTTCACGTCTGCGGGTTCAGGGGCAGGAGCCGCCTTCCTGGCGGCCGCGTCGGAGTCGGACGTCTGCTTCTTGATCTCCTCGAGTGAGGAGAGCAGGGAGTCCACAGGTTTTTTATTGTCAGACATCGTCGCCGCTCCCGAAAGAAGCTGTCACAATTAAGATACTAGGCCCCCGTCGCGAGGTTGTCAAAAGCCTCTTGGATCGACCCCCGCTGACTACCTTTGATTCCCGAGGCAGGCTTCAGACCGATTCGCTTGGATCCTTGTTACTCTTCCTCGAGAGCCTTGAGGACGGTGGTGGGCACCTTCCCCAGGTACATCTCACCATCGACCACGAAGGCCGGGGTCCCTCGGATCCCGCACTTCATTCCCTCTTGGACGTCGGTCCCCAGGTGCGCTACGGTATCCTCAGACGTCATGCAGCATTGGAAGCGGTCAACGTCGAGCTCCAGGCGTCGAGCGAGATCCTCCGCTGAGGCCTCCTCGTCCTTGATCTCGGCCTGCCGCTGAAAGAGGAGGTCGTTCATCTCCCAGAAGCGCCCCTGCTCGCCGGCACAGAAGGCAACCCGGGACAGCTCACATGCGCGCTGATGGAACTCCTTGCCATCGAGTATGGGGTTGCAGTCGGCGTCCAGGGGGTAGTGGCGGTGGATCAGGCGGAGGAGGTTTTACTATTTGAGCCGCGGGTGGCATGTTTCACCCTGCCACGAGTGGCCCAGAGCCGTATTCAAGCCAGTCGAGATCGAAAGTGTATGAGTATATAAGGGACAACAAGTACCGTTCAGGTCTGCCCGATCACAGTGGCAGCATCGAGTTCACGGATACAAACTTGGAATGGTATCGAAAGATGCGGAACCACCTGGTGGCCTTGCACCGTGATATGCGCAAGCTGTTGGACAC
>CAZNWW010000377.1:0-4729 GCA_964576155.1 uncultured Myxococcales bacterium
CCGTCTGGGCCGAGGACGGCGCCGCCTTCCGGGAGCGCGGCCGGAAGAAGGAGCTCCTGGTCCTCCAGGACGAGCACTCCCGCTACAAGGCCAACCACCGACTGGTCGACGGTCCAGCCAAGGGCGAGGACGTCTGCGACTACCTGGAGCAGGCCTTTGAGGAGTACGGCGCACCTCTCGTGCTCAAGCACGATGGCGGCGCCATCTTCCACACGGAGGGAGTCCGCAATCTCCTGGCGCATTGGGGGGTGGTCGATCTAACCGGACCGCCCTCCTATCCCCAGTACAACGGCAAGAAGGAGCGGTCCATCCGGGACATCAGGAGCTACGAAAAGGCCATGCGCAGGCACGGCGTCGGAGGCACCCTCGGTCAGCGATTGGACGAGACCATGCACGACCTTAACGAGGTACGCCCTCGTCCTGTCCTGCGCGGCTGCACGGCCAAGGAGGTCTTCGACCGGGGCCACGCATGCCTCCCGGACCGAGCAGCATTTGCCCGGCAGGTCGACAGGATGGAGGCGAAACTACGTCAGGAGGCGAACACTAGGAGCGAACTGGAGGCTGCTCGACGGAGGGCAGTCGAGCAGGTACTATTGGTACACGGCTTGCTGGAAATAAGGGGGAACTTGTCACCCAATTTCTCGGCCGAAACCCGGACATGAAGCGTAGGCGCTACACCCTTACATCCCTGACTGGAATCAAGAGTTGAGCCGCCAATCCGTACAAACGAGAACGATCCAGAGTGGGTGCCATTGTGGGTGCCAGCCAAAAACACCTCACTGACCGGCCCAAACCGTAACCAACACAACACCACGAAGTTATGCAAATTTCTGAAAGTGCTCAGGGGCGGACTTGAACCACCGACACGGGGATTTTCAGTCCCCTGCTCTACCAACTGAGCTACCTGAGCGTAGCTGGCAACGGTGTGTAAATAATCTGAATCCGCGTGGAGTGTCAAGGGGAAAGGGGTATGGGTGCGGGTCGGCTCAATGCCCGCGTGTGATCCCATGATGCGGTGTTGGGTGCGGTTGAAGGGGATTCCTGGTGGCAGGCTCCCAAGTGAGGTCCCGTCGTACCCTCCGGGACCGTTCGAACGGCCGGAGGCTCCACTGGAGCCTCCTATCGGCAACGCCGATGCCGTTCTCACCGGCTCGGATCATCTGATGGGGAGAGGGAGTACGTTTCAGGGAGCACGGCCCTGCTGCGGCTGCTGTGGGGTGAGACCCAGGAACCCGAGGATCCGGCGGGCGCTGGCCTGGGGCTGCTCCCAGAAGATCATGTGGGCGCTGTGGGTCATGTGGGCGTGGTCTTCGAGGACGTCGGGACGGAGACCCTCCGCTATTTCGGCCTGGTACCTGGGCGGCAGGACCGGGTCGTATGCACCCGACAACAGGAGGACCGGGACGTCGATCTCGGCCAGCCGGTCGCGTAGGTCGAAGGAATCGCGCTTCGTACCGGCTAGGAGACACGCCGCTGGCTGCTGGTTCGCCCAACCCAGCTCACGGCACGCTACCACGAGGAAGAGGGCCTCGGAGGAGAGCTCGTCCAGGCGCAAAACGCTGGCCCCTCGGTCGAGTCGCTCCTGGAGCAGGCTGGTGCCACCGTCAGCGAGCTGACGAACGATGGCCACGGCCTCGTACTGGCCGCGCAAGGTATAGGTCAGGTCAAACAAGGTCGACTCCTCCATCTCTGTCCACCCGAGCCGTCGCTCCTGGTCCTCTATCCGGACCAGCGGGCCGTCGGGCTCCCTCGCCTTTGCACGCTCCAGGGCCTCGCTGAAGCCGGGGAACCTGCGCGCCAGGTCCGCCATGAACCGCGCCTTGACCTCGTCCCGCGCTGAGACGTACTCGTGCCACGCCGCGGTCGCTGCCAGCACCACCCGCGCAGTCCGCGCCGGCCAGGCCAGTGCGAACTCCATGGCCAGGAATCCACCCGCGGACTTCCCGAAGAGGATCACCTCGCCCTCCCCACCCCAGATCTCGTCGTGGAGGACCCTGGCGTCCTCGGTCATGGACGCCAGGTTGAACGCGCCCAAGCGCTTTCGCTTGAGGGTCGTCAGGGACTCCAAACGAGCCGAGTGACCAGCGCCGCGCTGATGGAAGTAGAGGATATCGAAGGCTGCGCGCAGGCCCGCCCACAGGGGACCGGACTCCGGGTGCCGGGACGAGGGAAAGCCCGGGCCGCCGTGGAAGACGATGATCCGTCCGGCCGGCTCCCGGCGCGGCTGGGATCGCACGTAGTACAACGGCAAGGTCTCGTCGCCCTCTTCGCCGTAGTGCAGGGGGACGCGGATGCACCCCGTGGTCTCGGTCCAGGCCTCCACCTCCCTGCTCGTCGGCTTGCAAGGGTCGTCCTTGCACCAACCGGGGAGGGTCAAGAAGAGTACGAGGAGGAACGGGACCGTGGTTTTCACGCGAAGAGCTCGGAAGAGGCCTTCTCTTCGATGAAGAGCTTGAGGCGGGTGAGCGCTGCCTCAGAAATCTGTGTGAACTCTACACCCATGGCGCCGGTGACGTCACCGGGGGCCGCGTCGGGGGCCGGGTCCCTGACCCAGCGGACCACGGCCCGGGCCCGATAAATCGGATCCTCGGAGGAGAGCCGGAGCTGCAGGTCGATCTCGCTGCCTGGGGAGTTGGGTTGGTTGGTCCGGATGCAGCAACCCCCGAGGCCGAGGTCGCTCATCAGCGCGTCGGTCCCGTCCACCTCGATCTGGTCGTGGTAGATCGTGCCGACGTTCACCACGACCCGTTGACCCTTCCGCCGCTCAAATCTGGACATGGTGATTCGTCCTCTCGGCTCGTGCTCGACCACACATTGATCGCTCATGGGCGATTATAGACCCGCCGCTGAGGGCGCGCAAATCGGGGGAGGTCAAGGACGCTCGACGCGACGGAGCAGCCACTCGAGGCCGCGCTTGCCGAAGGTGAAGTGCACGATCTCGCCCCCGGCGTCCTTGTCCGTGGCAGGCAGCGCGAAGTGGATCACGACCTCCTCGGAGGAGAGGCGGGTTATGTTCAGGGGTTCGTCCAGCGCGGCCTGGAGGTCGGAGGGGTTGCGCAAGGTGCCTGCACCCTCGACGAACGCGTCGAGCCAGGCCTCGATGCCCTCCCTGCGCTCAACGAGGCGACCCTCCAGGAAGAGGTCCGCCCAGCCTCGGCCGTGTGCCTTCTCACCGTCCACCAGCTCCGAGGTGTCGATGAAGGGGAGAACCGGCTGCACCTCCTCGATATCCGGGAGCTTCCAGAGGGCGCGGGCGAAGCCGCGGAAACCATCGAGGGGAGCCCGGCAACGCTGCGCACAACCCCCCACGAGGATCTCACGCTTCTTCTTGTGCGCGCTGAGCATCTCCTTGACCTTCTCCTGCTGTGCGACCTTCTCGCTGGCCGCCTCGTCGGCCGCCTTCGCTGCCTCGGCCGCGGACACCTTTGCTGCTTCGGCTGCGCGCTTCGGCGCCGGGGGCGGGGGCACCTCCCCCTCGGCCACAGGCCCCGGGGCCTCGTCGCGACATGCGGCGACGAGCAAGATGGCGATGATGATGAGAGAGATGCGGTTCATCGGCGCTCCTCATTTCCCGATGCAGAAGTCCCCGAAGATACGATCGAGGACGTGATCATCGTAACGCCGGCCGGTCACCCCGGCCAGCGCGTCCAGCGCTGCCTGGATCTCGCCGGCGATGATCTCGTCCGGCAGGCTCGGCACTCCCGCTGCGGCGTCTGTGAGGAGCGTCGCGGCCCGGGCAACCCCATCCCGCTGACGTGCGCTGACCAGCCAGAGATCGTCCACTTCCACCCGGGGCATTCGGCGCTCCAGGCGAGCGGTGACGCCCCGAATCAAATCGTCCAGGCCGACGCCGGTCTTCGCAGATATGACCACCACCCCGGGCTCCCCTTCCGCCTCGGCGGGCCAGCCCGCTGCAGCGGGGAGGTCAGCCTTGTTGAGCGCCAGGACCTCGTCGGATCCGGGCGGCGCGGCGGGGGCTCCGAGGGGATCCGATCGATCAGCCACCCGGAGGACCAGGTCCGCCTGTTCCAGCTGATCACGGGTCCGTTGTACTCCCTCACGCTCCGCGGGGCCGGCTGCATCCCGGAGCCCTGCGGTGTCCACCAGGACCACCGGGGTCCGCTCCAGGAGCACGGTCTCTTCGAGGTAGTCACGGGTTGTGCCGGGCTCGCCGGTGACCAAGGCTCGGGGATGACCCACCAGCGCGTTGAACAGCGCGCTCTTGCCAACGTTGGGCGGCCCCGCCAGGACGACACGGAGCCCCCGGCGCAAGGCCGCGGCTGCGTCGAATGTTCCTGCCTGCCGTGCCAGTCGATCTCCCAACTCCCTGAGGTCGTCGGCGAGGCGGTCACGGGGCAGCTCCGGGACGTCTTCGGGAAAATCCAGGTCAGCCTCGAGACACACGAGGAGGTCCCGCAGGCGATCCTGGAGGTCCCCGAGGAACGCCCCCGCCCGAGCAGTAACGTGACGGCCGGCCAGCTCCAACGCGGCCGGAGATGCGGCGTCGACGATCCCTGCGACGGCCTCGGCCTGGACCAGGTCCATTCGACCGTGCAGGAAGGCCCGCAGGGTGAACTCACCGGGCTGCGCGGCGCGGGCGCCGCAGGACATGGCAGCGTCCAGGGCCTCCCGGACCACGAGGGAGCCCCCGTGGAGGTGCAGCTCCACCACGTCCTCGCCCGTGTAGGACTTCGGCCCGGGGAAGCGCACCACCAGCGCGTCGTCGATG
>CAZNWW010000378.1:0-4712 GCA_964576155.1 uncultured Myxococcales bacterium
GTTTTGGTAGGTAAAGAGTTTGTTGCCGCCGTCGAGGCGCAAGGCGCGGTAGCGGCGGAAGATCGGGTCGTCGCGCCACCAATCCGTCTCCACCTGTCCCAGGTCACGCACCCCCTTGATGGCCCGGCGTCGGCCGCGCCAGCGCACGCGACTTTGGGAATCCACGTCCAGGGCCTCCGGGGAATCCAGGAGGAGGCTCGGTCGGCAGCGGGTGAGAGCCGCCGGGTCCTCGGGGAGCGCCGGGGGGAGGCCGCGCTCCGCCATGGCGAGCCATGCAGCCTCACCGGGCGCGAGGGTGTCGTCTCCCCCGGTGGCCCGCTCCTCCCAGTGGATCCACCGAAAGGAGCGCTCGGGGAGGTGATCCGGGGTGAGATCTGCTCGAAGCAGGACCCCCGGGGATCCTCCGGCCTGGGCCCCCGCGGCGGCGAGTCGCCCGGCCAGATGGCGCCAGCGCTCTTCGTTCTTGCGCTCCTGCCAGAAGAGGTCATCGACCCGGAGCCCCTCGGCCCCAAGCTCCCGCAGCTCGACCTGGAGGGAGCCCACGGGCTCCTGGAGGTCCAATGCGTCGAGGCCCAAACGGGCCAGGGTGGTGAGGAGGGCGGGATCCCGCGTAGGCGCTGCCGGGCGCACCTCCCCCTCCCAGAGGAGGCTCCCTCCCTCTCCCAGGAGGCGGACCCCGAGCGCGCCGATCTGCTCCGCCCGCAGCAGGAGGTCCGCGGCGAGCCGGTCCAGGAGCGCGCGCAGGCGGAAGAGAACGGTCCCCGCGCTCTCCACCGGGGGTTCGAAGATCGCCTCCCGGCTGCGCTGCTCCTCGGGCAGGATCCGCTCCATCTCAGCGCGCTCACCGGGCCCCCACTCCCCCACCGCCAGCGCGTGGAGCCGGGCCCCCTCGCGGAGCCGGCGCTCCCAGGAGCCCCGTGGGACCCGGGCCACCTCCCTCAGGGTCCCGACCCCGAGGAGCTGGACGTACCGCCGGGTCTCGTCCATGAGGTCCAATTCGTCCAGGGGGATATCGCCCAGGACGGCGCGGTCGCCCCCGGGGGGCACCGTGACGACCGCGCCGTCCCGGGCGAGGAGCGCGGCCGTTCGCGCGGCCGCTCCTCCGTCCGCACCGCCGATGCGGAGCACCCGTGGCGGGCGCTCCAGCCGAGAGCGCAGGCGCGCGACCAGCGCTGCCTCGCTCGCGTGGAGGGAAAGAATCGAGCCGATCTCCGCCACCAGGGTGTCGGGGTAGCGGCACCACACGCCGGGTGAGAGGTCGAGGAGGAGACGGGCTGCGCCCCGAAGGGCCTCGGTCCCGTCCTCGGGCGCGGGGATGACCCCAAGGGCGGAGAGGAGTGTCCGGACCTGGGTGGCCCGCATCCCCGGGCGCACCCCGCGGTCTCGAGCAGCCCGGTCGCAGGAGATCACCCGACCGGTCCGGTCGTGGACCGCCAGGGGGAGCCGTGCGCTTCCCCCTCGTCGCTCACGGGCGATCTCGGCCAGGAAGTAGGGGAAGACGAGGGCTACGTGGCGTCGGTTCTTCATGCCGCCCCCTCCCCCACCGTCAGGGAGGCCCCGGGGGCATGGCCAGCGACCCGCTCCACCCGGATCCCGAGGCGCCCGCTCGGATCCCGTCGCACCCGGAGCCGGAGGGGACAAGGGCGCGCGAAGGCTGCGAGGACGGGGAGATCTTCAAGGAGGAGGAGAAAGGCGGAGTCCCCCCTTGCGGCTGCGGCGGACCAACGCCGCCAGGCCGTGGGGTCGAAGAGTACCCGCCCGGACCGGGGCCCGGTGCCCTGCGCTACCACCAAGCGGAAGAGGCCGCTGCGCAGGATCTGCTCCACGGCCCAGACGTATCGATCGGGGCGACCCATGCGCACCAGGGAGAGGGCCCGCAGGTCTCCCCCCAAGCGCCGGTAGTGCCAGGGATCGGGGGCTCCCTCTGCCGCAGCCCAGGCCACCCGCCCCTCGCTGGACTGCTGCGCAGCCGCGCGAAGGGCCAGGTACCCGCGGCCTCCGTCCAGGGGGCCCAGGATCTCCACCACCCCGCCCACGGGGTATCCGCCCCCGGGGAGGAGGAGATCCAACCCGGGGATTCCGCTCCCCCGAGCCCGTCGCGCCGGCGCCGGACCGGGTCCGACGCTGACCCGGATTCCCGGGCCGAGGCTGGCTGCGAGCTCGTTGACGCGCGGGTCCATGGGATCTCCTCCGTGTCCATTCTCTACTATACTGAACAAATGTTCAGGATCAAGAGAAAATGTGACCGAAGGATACAATCCCCCGGAGGCGCAAAACTTATGGCTGTGTGGCGCCTCCGGCGGAACGGCGTTTCCGGGAGCCCTTCTCGCACTTCTTGAGTTCGTCCTGGGTCTTGGAGGCCATTACACACTTCCTGGCTTCATTGTCGAACTGCTTGCCGCAATCCTCGGCGCAGTCCTGCTTGAACTCCTCTCTCTCCGCCTCCGTCATTTTCATTTCTTCGTCAGAGTCGCTCTCGGCCATGATCTTCAGGACGTGCTCGCAGATCATGTCGCACGCAGGGGCCTTGTTCCCTCCCTCGCCTTTGTCCTTGCACCCGACAACGTTCAGCGTAAGAGCGAGGGCGATCAGGGCGACAACCAGCTTCTTCACTCCATTCTCCCCGGACGATGTTGTCGTTGATAACACCTAAATACATCATCGACTTGGTCGATGCCAGCGCGTCCTCGCGCCCGTATTGACAAGATCCAAGGGTTCCAGGCATCGTGTCCCGAGTGAGGAGGCTTCCATGCGTCGAGACCTGTTGACCGCTGCCCGTTGGTTCCTGCTCCCCCTCTCCCTGCTCGCGCTCTCGTCATGCGTCGCCGTCGAGCCCGACTATCACCCGGCCCCCGAGACAGCACAATGCCCCATCGTGGGCGGCCTCCCCGAGTTCGGCTGGAACGGCGTCGGCGCGTTGGTGAACAACTCCGATGCGGGCTACACTGGCTCGTTCTGCACCGGCACCCTCGTCGCGCAGCAGTGGGTCCTCACCGCGGCCCATTGCCTGGTCCTGGAGGACACCACCACCCCGAAGGATCCGGAGTCCGTGATGTTCTACGTGGGCACGGACGCCACCCCGACCGGCAACAACGACTATCCTGAGGCGGGCTACCTCTACCAGGCGGACGTGATCCACATTCATCCCGGCTATGTCCCCGACGCGAGCACCGACGACATCGCAATGATCCACCTGGAGAAGAAGGCCCTCGGGGTGGACATCACTCCCCTGAACATCGCCGCGCTCGACGGCTCCTTCATCGAGCAGGAGGTCCTCTACGTCGGCTTCGGCGTGAACAACGTGGGTATGGGCACCGGCGGCGGGATCAAGCGGTCCGGGACCATGCCCCTGGTGAGCTTCTACCCTGAAACCTACCTGAGCAAGAACGAGGGGACCGGGATCTGCTTCGGCGACTCCGGCGGACCCGGGCTCCTGGAGATGGACGGCGAGTGGAGGGTGATCGGGGTCAACTCCAGCGTGGCCAAGGACGAAGAGACCGGCGCGACCTGCTACGGCTACGGGATCCACTCCCGGGTGGATTCGTACATCTCCTGGATCAACATGAAGATGGGCCTCGCCGTCCCCTCCTGTGTCCAGCACCCCGAGATGTGCACCTGCGCCGACGCGTGTCAGCCCAACGGCATGTGTGACAACGGGCTCTGCGGGACAATGGCCTGCGCCGATCTCTACGCCTGCGCCGACGATTGCAGCTGGGAGCAGGCCTGCATGCTCGACTGCTCCCTCGCTGCGATCCCCGGGGAGTACGGTCAGCTCTGGGACATGATGATCTGTCTCCAGGACCATTGCTGGACCGTCCAGGGCTCAGCGAAGAATCACTGCATGCTCGGCGGGACCTGTATGACGAACGTGATCGGCTGCTTCGAGCCCGGCACCTCAGACGCCACCTGCGGAGCCCTGGTGGACTGCACCACCTCCTGCGGCACCGACGGCGTCGACTGCCTCTCTGATTGCTACGCGACGGGAACCGCTGCTGCGCAGCAGGCCCTCACCGCGCTGTTCGGCTGCTACTTCGACAGCTGCGCCGGGATCTATTCAGTCTCCGAGTGGAACGCGTGCGCCGCGGCGCAATGCGGGCCTCTCCAGACCGCTTGCATGCCGCCCGCGGGGTGCAGCCCTCTCAACGGGGATTGCGGCTTCGGCAAGGCCTGCGTGGTCACCCCCTCCGGGGCCCTGGACTGCATGGACACCAAGGGATCCATGATCGGCGCGCCCTGCAATCCCGACGCCGTGGATCCGGTGGAATGCGCCAACGGCGCTGCGTGCGTCCAGGTAGCGGGCGCCTACGTCTGCACTCCCCTGTGCTTCATTGACGACGATTGCCAGGATGGCGGCGAGATCTGCTTCGCGCCGGTCTTCGACAACAACTCCGAGGTGGGGATCTGCTTCTGCCAGGACGAAGACAAAGACGGCACCTGCTCCGGCCTGGACTGTGATGACACCTCCTACGCAGTGTACCCGGGCCACGAAGAGGTCTGTGACGGCCTGGACAACGACTGCGACGGTGAGACGGACCCTGGCTGCGTCGGCGGCGACGACGTCGTCGAGGGGGTGGACACTGCCGGTTTCGAGGACACCAAGGCGCCTGGCGAGGACACGGTCGGAGAGCCGCCGCCGGATACGACAGACGGTGGCGGCGGTTGCGGCGTAGCCGCGGCGCCCGCGGCGGGCTGGTGGGGGTTGTTGTTGCTTG
>CAZNWW010000379.1:0-1533 GCA_964576155.1 uncultured Myxococcales bacterium
CGGGACAAATCCAACTCGGCGACCGGAGAATGGGCGGCGGATTCGTCGATTACCAGGTCGCCACGACGAACGATGAGACGGACCCGGTCCTTGCGGTCGTTGATCTGGATGGTGAGGCGAGTCCACTCCCCTGCCCCGCCGCGGTCCCTCACGTCGACGATGGTGCCGTCTATGCCGGGGCCCAGGACGCGCCACCGGACGTCTCGAGCGTCCTCGGACACCTTCGCCTGGACGCGATATCCGCCCAGCCATGCGAGGGTAACGCCCTCCCCGTCCCAGGTCGGGGTCCACGCCTTCACCCTGAGGGAGAGCGTCGCCCCTCCGGGGCTGCGGTACCGCCTCCGGCAATCCGAATCGTCCGGATCGCAGAAGGTGTACTGTAAGCCACGATCCCCGGACGCCGCGCCGCGGAAGAGGGCCGCGTGGTTGCCCCGACGGTTACGGCATTTCGTCCATCGCCCGGCCTCGTCGCAGATGTTGGTCACGTCGCTCCAGAGCCCTCCGTCGGGCTCCGGCGCAGGGGGACCCGCGGGGGCGATGCCCGTGCGTACTCCCGGCTCGAAGCCGTCCGCCAGGAGGACCACGTCTCCGAAGGTCATCCGTCGCAGGCCCTTCCAGGCCTCCTCGAGGATCCTGCGGAAATCGTCCCGGTCCACCAGGAGAACGTCGTCCACCGTGGCGCTGAAGTCCACGTCGAACTGGTCCGCACCATCGAAGTCGCCGTCCCGATCCCAGTCGATGCGGCAGGTGTCACCCTCACATTGAATGCAGCGCCCCTTCGAGCAGTGGGGGAACACGAAGCGTCTGAACCGTACCGTGTGATTGAGCCGGTGGCGTTCGTCGGTGTAGCAGTACAGCCAGGGGAGATACCACCGCGGGTAGCCCTCCTCGGGGATCGAGTCGAGCTCCCTGGGCTCCTCGGCGAAGCCGAGAGAGCCTGTGCTGAATCCCGGGGGCCGCAGGGCCGCCTTCTGCGATCGGCGCCCGCAGTCGGGGACGCAGCGCCAAGCCTTGGCCGCCTCCGCACACACGAAGCCGTCCCGACACGCAGGTCGGCCCGGACCGCAAGAAGTGAACTCCCCGTCCCAGTCCACCATAGGCGGGACCCTGTACATGTATCCGTAGTTCATGAGGCTCAGGTAGAACGGCGTTCGATCCGGGTTGGGCCGATCCCAATAGTGGCTCAGCGCCAGGAGGTGTCCCAGCTCGTGGGCCACGCGCATCCCTCCCGCTGGGCTGGCGTCCACGCCGACGATCCCCACCCTGCCGCGCCCGTCGGATTGTCCGCCTTTTCCGCAGGTCCCTACCAAATACCGGAACACTCCGGAGTACTTGCGGGAGGGAGTGAACATCGTGTTGAACCACCCGCTCAATGGGCAGATGGTTGTTCGTCTCGACGATCCTCCTCAGAACCCGACTGGACCGAACTTCACGTACATGGAGCTCAACCTCGACCTGGGCAGCGACGGAACCCTGGAGTTCCTGGAGCACCCGTTCGGGATAGGCGACGAGCCCCTCGTGATGGCCCATGTG
>CAZNWW010000379.1:1543-4702 GCA_964576155.1 uncultured Myxococcales bacterium
GCGGTAGGCCCTGACCCCCACGGGCAGCACCTCGTCGTTGAACCAGTGCACAGCGATCCCTTTTCCATCCGGCGGCCGGCGGCGTCCCGCGGAGAATGGTGGGTCGTAGAGCGCACGTATCTGGGTCAGCGCGGCGCCGGTGAGGTGGCAGATGCGGTATCCATCGTCATCCCCTTCGAACACCGCACGGCCGTCCAACTCGACCCAGACGTCGTACCTGGCGGGATCCGCCCCCATCCCGGGCCCAAGAGGCTGCTCTACCACTGTGTCGCGGCTCAGACAGACAGCGTCGCAGCGCCCATCCCGGTCGCGGTCCCGGCAGCGTCCCGGATCTCCGAAGGGCTCCGCCGGCTCACGCCGATAGCAGCGCCGCACCCCCACCAGCTCCTCGAGATCCGTCGGACCGTCCATGTCGGAGTCCCTGGGGTCCCAACCAACGAGGTGGTGCACCGGGCTCGAACAGTCTGTCTCATCGGGCGGGCCGTCGCAGGTCCCCAGAATTCCCTCCAGGAACGCGTCGAGGCCGTCCCCGTCCCTGTCCGGGATCGCGCCGGAGCCACCACGGCTGAGCAGGAGCACCGGTGCCTGGAGCGGGGCCCGACCGAACGCGCTGAGCAGGACGGTTGCGTCCGCGGCCGCCGGGATCCCCACGGAGAGGGAGGGGGTCAGCCCCAGGCTGTTGTTGGCGGCCTGCCAGGCGGCCCCCTCGCTGAATCCATCGGAGAGGAGGAAGAGGGCCGCGTCCGCGCCGGCGGGCTCCCCGCCCGGCTCCCCGGCCACTGCGTGGATGACGTCTCCGGCGGCCACCTCGACCTGGGGAATCCGAACCCCTCCGAAGAAGATCTCAGCCTCGTCCCACACCGGGTGGCCGTTGATTCGGACCGAGAGGCGGGAGAAGCCCGCGGACGAAGGTTGGTAAGCTGCGACGAGGAGCCGGAGGCTGCCGGACTCCGTCGCAGTCCAGGCGAGGGACGGCAGGGGGCTGCTCCCGTGATCGTCCGACCAGGCGATGATGCGCCCCTTCGCCGGATCCCCGCTCTCCTCGACCTGAAGGAGCCAGGCAGTCGGGTCGGGCGCCAGGTACCCCGGCGCAGGCCTGAGCTCGGAGAAACGCACCTCCACACTATCACCGGTGGAGACGGTCAAGGTCCGACTCCAGGCTCCCGTGACCGGCCATCGACCCCAGTCCAGCTGATCCCAATACGGTCCACAGGAGATACGCGGCCGATACACCTCGACGCGCTTCCAGTCCTGGAGTCGGGACCGCGGCGCAGCCTCGGGCGCGGCCTCCACCCCCGCGGATTTCAACTCCCGCGCCCGGCCCTCGAGGCTCGCAATGCGTTCCTCGCGGCCGGCCAGCCATGCGTCGAGCCTCGCCTCGGCTGCACCCAGGAGCGCGCCCGGCGGCGGCGGCGGGGCTGCGTTCCCGCTCCAGCTCTCCAGGAGCGCATGATCCCGGCCCAGCTCCGACGCAAGGAGGAGCCCCCGTACGTCCTGGTGCCCGGCAAGGTACAGCTGCTCCTTGTCCGGGCAGGGATCGTGGGGACAGAGGCCCCCGCCCGCGGGCCCCGGGTCGTAGGTCGGCACCGACGGGGCGTCCCCCCGGACCAACGGAATCGGTGGCTGGGGCGACTGTTGATCAGCCTCGCCGCCACGCGGGTCCGCAGCAAGGGCAACCCAGGGGATCAGGAGCGAGAGGGACAGAATCAGGAGGGCCACCAGCGTATGCGTCAGTGTTTTCGAGGAACCGGAGCTGCCATACATTGTTGATTACCACTCCAAATCTATTTCAATCGAGTCTTGAGATCCTTAGCCAACTCTCGGTCGAGGTTCTGGAGCCGCTTCAAGTCCTTGCGCGCGGCGGCGGTCTTGCCCATGGAGAGGTGAATGATCCCGCGCGCGTGGTGACAAGGCGCCAGCTTGGGGTCGGCCTTGATGCACGCGCCCAGGGCAGCCAGCGCGCCCTCGCCGTCCTTGAGGTTGGACAGCGCTACTGCGAGGCCGTAGTGGGAGGACGCATCCTTGGGGGCCACCTCGACGGCCTTCCGGTAATGCTTCACCGCGCCTGCGTAGTCCTCTACCTCCTCTGCGATCCGGGCGAGCCCTTTCCATCCCCGCGCCGACTTCGGATCCCGAGCGACCGCGTCCTGGTAGAGCTTCTTTGCCCGGGCCGCTTCCCCGACATCGAGATAGAGTCCCGCCAGCATCGTCGCGCTCTTCAGGTCCCCGGGCTCCAGGGCCACGACCTTGGCCAGGGCGGTACGGACCTTGTCGCGATCGTCCATCCCGATGGCGGCGGAGGCTGCGATCCTCCAGGTCTGTGCGTCATCGCCGTACCGCTTCGCCAGCTTCGACGCGAGGGACCAGGCCCGGGCGTGTTCACCGCTCCGGTAGGCAAGGGTGGCCGCGTTGCGCAGCATGTTCGGTGCGCCCTCTGCATCCGGTTCGGCCTCCCAGGACGCGTAGAACCACTTGGAGGCCTCGACCTCGGCGCCGATCTTGGCCAACTCCTGGCCCAGGAGACGCTTGGTGCGTGCGTCGTCCGCGCCGGCCTTCATGGCCTCTTTCAGGGCCTGCGCCGCCTTCTTGTGCTTCCCCTGCTCCGAATGGGCCCGTGCCAGGAGACGCCAGGTAGCGGCGTCCTTTGCCCCGGCCGCGGTCGCCTTCTCGAGCGCGGCGGCCGCTGATCGACTCTTCCCCTGCTGGAGTCGGACACGCCCGAGACGCCTCCATCCCTCAGCGGATCCTCGAACATTCTTCACCAGGGTCTCGTAGACCTTCTGGGCCTCCGCGTTGCGCTTCCCCTTCTCGAGGATAGCACCCAGGGACAGGCTGGCCGTCTCGTCCGCAGGGTTCGCAGCGACTAGGTCTCGCAGGTGGGTCTCTGCTTGTGTGGTGTCCCCCTTCTCCAGGTAGGCCCGGGCCAGGGCCTCCCGGTCCCCTGTGCCGACGTCGCCGACGTCGCCGCCGATCTTCACCGCGGCCTCCATCTCCCGCACCGCGTCGTCCCGCCTGCCCAGCTTGTCGTACACCGCGGCCAGGGTGCGGCGGGTGCGGTAGTCGTCTCCCTTGATATCCCGGGCCGCCTCGAGGTGGGGGGCCGCCTCTTTGAATCTTTCGAGCTTGTAGTACGCAACCCCGAGCATGTAGCGCACCGAG
>CAZNWW010000380.1:0-4692 GCA_964576155.1 uncultured Myxococcales bacterium
CTTGCGGAACTGAAACCGCACAAAGTTGCCGAGTTGGCAAACCCAGTTTCCAAAATTAGTGGCAAAGACATTGTCACGCCTCTCGATATCGATGCGTGCCTTAAACAGCCACATCTGATGGAGGATTTTTTCTCCCAGCTCCAAGACCTTGGCGCACAAATGTTTCCGAAGTGGTACACGGGTGAGTGGATGGTCTCAGTCGGACTCCTGTCCGGCGAGCGATGAGGACGTCAGGGGACCCGGCGCAGGCCGTCTGGCGCCCGCCGCCGCCGAGGAACCCCGAGTCGACCGCTTACTGCTCGCAATCTGGGGCGCCGGACGGCGTATGTATACACTCGCTGTTGGAGCACTTGTCGACGGTGCAGATGTCGGCGTCGTTGCACTCCTGGTCGTGGACGCAGCAGTCGTCCTGGTCCACGTAGATGCAGTTGCCGTTCTGGCAGAACCTGTCCTTGCAGGTCTTGAGCTCACAATCTTCCGCATAGTAGCAGCAGGCGGGCTTTTCCGAGTAGACGCAGGAGCCGGTATCCTGACCCGGGGGAATGTTACAGATGTCGTTGGTGCAAATATCGCCGTCATTACACATGCCGTTGTTGGCACAGCAGAGCGGGTCGAGGGCGTTGGTGCAGTTGCTGTTCTCACAGGTGTCGGCGGTGCACGGATTGGAATCCACGCAGTCCACGTCGGAGAGGCAGCAGGTGTTGCTGACCTTGTTGTAATAGCAGAATTCCGACACGCAGGTGTGGAGGGTGCAGACGTTGTCCACGCAGCCGTCGCCTTCGCAGGTGGGCGGCGTGTTGGCGTGGTTCACGAAGCAGCCGGAGGAGTCCCCGGTGTTGATATTTGTGCAATCGAGGCAGTCGTCGTCGAGGGTGCAGCAGCCGCCTGAGACGATCTGCCAGTCGCAGAGCCCGTTCGAGCATTTGTCGATGGTGCAGGGGTTGCCGTCGTCGCAGACGGTCTCCGCGGTGCCGGGCGTGCAGCAGTTCTTTCCCACGGGCTCCCCGGTGCATTGCCAGGTCTCGCACCAGTCCAGGGTGCAGCCGATGCCGTCGTCGCAGTCCATGTCGGTCTTGCAGCAGCCCTCGGCGTCGAGGATCTGGTATTGGCACAGGTTGTTGATGCACTTGCCGGTGGTGCACTCGTTCCCGTCCTCGCAGTCCGAGTTGAAGTTGCAGCACATCGGGTTATCGGTGTGCTCATGGACGCAATGCCCGTCCTCGCATTTGTCGAAGGTGCATGCATCGTCGTCAGCGCAGGTCCCGTCGGACACGCAGGTCTTGAGCTTCTCGTGGATGCAGACGTGGAGCTTGCAGAAATCCACGGTGGTGTCATCGAGATCATCGCATTGAGTGGAGTCGCCACAGCACTGGTTCCCCGAGTGCAGGTCGTACACACACTTAGCGCCCTGGCAGGAGTCGAGGGTGCACTCGTTCCCGTCGTCGCAGTCCTCGTTGGACGCGCAGCCGCAGGATGGGTTCAGGTTGTCCTGGGGATGCGCGCAGATCCCCGCCACACAGACATCCTTGGTGCAGGGGTTGTCGTCGATGCAGTCTGCGTCTCCGCTGCAGCAGCCCGGCAGCGGGTCCCCGAAGGTGCAGAGACTGTCCACGCAGGTGTCCACTGTGCAGAAGTTCTCGTCGGTGCAGTCCGAATCCTTACGGCAGCACGTGGGGTCTACCATCTCGCTGACGCAGTGGTAGTCGACCGAGCAGCTGTCCACCGTGCAGGGATCACCGTCGGGGTTGTCCGTGGTCGCTTCGGGGTTGTCGGTGTCGACGCAATTGGCGAGGGCGGTGCAGCAGCCGACCGCCTCCTCGGGGAGGTAGACCACGTTGACGCAGCAGTCGTCGATGCAGTCGTCATTGGTGCAGTCGTTGTCGTCGTCACATTGGGACTTGAAGGAACACGCGATACATTCGAGTATTTCCTCTTTTGTCTCGGTAACGTCGCTATCTTCCTGACATTCGGGCGCGGTGGCTGCGCACTCCTCTGCGGGTTCGCAGGAGCAGAGCGCGACGCACTTGCCGTCATCGCCGCATTTCTCACCGTCCTTGCAGTCCTCGTTGACCGAGCACTTACCGCCATCATCGTTGCCGCTCGAGCAGGCGGTGAAGGACACGAAGATCGTCAGGAGAAGGGCGTTACGAAGCCAGATCGGTATCATGGTTCAGGGTCCTCTTCACTGGCAGGTAGTTAGTACTTCGAAATCGTCCACGAAGATGCCGACGCCCTGGTTGTTCACATCGTCCTGCGCGTTGAACGTGAACCAGAAGTTCAAGTGACTGAAACCGCTCAACTGCGCGGTGGGCAGGTTGATCGTGACTTGTTTCCACTGGCCCCAGGGCCAGTTGGTGCTACCCCACTCGACGCAGTAGTTCTCACAAAGAGCCTCGAAGCTAGGCAGGATAGGCTCGTCGCATAGACCGGAGTCCAGATCGCAGGGCTTGCTCCAGAGCAGGATCTCCACTTCGGGTGGGAGGGTCTCGGTCCACTTGAGCCCCATGTGCAGGGTCAGCACGTCCGTCAGGCTCCATTCGTCCTCCAGATGCATCCAGAGCCAGAAGCTCACCTCGACCTCGTCGTCGAGCACCGCGGGGATCTCCCAGGTCGGGCTGGTCACTTTGCCTTGGGGTGTCTCCCCCGGGTTGTCGTAGTTGCCCGCGTCGGGGTTGCCGAAGTAGAGCGCACACTCGCCACCCGGGGTTTTGTTGTACTCGTCCCAGGTCTGCCAGGCCACCGGGGTCTGGTCCGGCGTCGGCGAGGCCACCCAGTCCTCCATCCCGCACGGAGCATCAAAGTCCGAGGCCATCTCACCGGTGCCGATGACCTCCTGGGCACAGCAGTCCTCCAACAAGTCGTTGGCCACAGCATAACAGGTTCCGCTGACGCCGCTGGATCCGTCCGCGTCGCCGCAGAGCTCCATGGAGCAGTTCGGTTCAGCGGGGATGGTCTCCGGACACTCGTAGGCCGAGAGGCATTGGTACGCGTCGTCGCAGAGGGTGAAGACCTTGAAGTCGTCCACGTACGCGCCCTGGAAGTCGTTGTTCGAGTCATCGAGGCTGTCGAACTCGAAGACGAAACGCACGGTCTTGTCGGTGAGGTCCATTCCGTCCATGCCGACATAGATCGTCTTCCAGATCACGGCGCCGGTGGCGGGATCCCAGGTGGAGCCCTTGACGTCCCAGGCCATGGAGTTCCAGATCTCCGTCATCTCGCCGTAGGTGCCACCGGCTTTCTCCTGAACATAGAGGCGCAGGATGTCGAACTCCACCTGCTGCTCGAAGAACGGCCAGCTGTGCTCCGTCTCCAGCCAGAGGTGGAAGCTCACCGCGGGAATACCGTACGGAGGCATGTCCACGTCGGGGCCGGCGATGAAACCCTGGGCCGATTCCTGGCCGTTCTCATAGTCCCCCGTCTCAGGATTCCCGAAGTACATGGAGTATGGGGCGGTGAATGACTGGTCCGAGGTGATGCCCCAGCCCACAGGGCAGGCGCCGCAGTCCGAGGGACAGGTCATGCAGTTCTCGCCCTCCTCCTCCTCGCACTGGAAGGGAGGCTCCCCGCAGAGGGGGAGGCTCTCGGGGACATCCCAGCCCACGTTCCCTGCCGAAAGGAAGGAGTCCGCAAAGACCGAGGGGGTCGGGACGCAACAGTCCGGATCCCCGGTGAATGTATGGACGCAGGTGCCGCTGCCCAGCTGGCAGGCGTCGTTGGTGCACTCGTTGTCGTCGTCGCAGTCCGGGTTGATCTCCGCGGTGCAGCACTCGGGGTCGATCGGGTAGGCGCACACGCCGAAATCACAGACCGCCGAGGTGCAGTCAGCTCCGCCGGTGCAGTCTTCCGAAGATCCACAGACCGCACCGCAGACCTTCTCCACACGGATGTTGTCGATGAAGACGCCGGCGTTGTCGTTGTTGGCCGGCTCTGCCGTGCCCGTGTAAAAGCGGAAGCGCAGCCGGATCGTCTCTCCCTTGAAGGAGGAGAGGTCGGTCCAGGCGTCCTTCCAGGCCCCGTAGGTGGTCCCGGCCAGTACGTCGGAGTTCCAGACCTCGGTGATCTCGTCGCCGACCAGGACCTCAACGTAGAGGACATCGATCTGCGGGTTGATCGCGTTGTCCGTGGGGTATTGCCCGGGCTCCACGTCGTCCCACTCGGTGGACAGGTTCACACAGAAGGACAGACGCAGATCGTGAATGTCCTCCACGTCCGTGAGGTCGATCTCGGGGGTGGTCACCTGTGCGGCGCAAGATGCCTGGCCACAGTCGTAGTTCTCGCCGTTTCCGAAGTACAGCGAATAGGATCCGTCGCAGGCGGTCGCGTTGTGGACCTGCCATGTCACGTCGGGGTTATCCAGGTTCGGCGGATCCGTCACCTCGACCTCCCACTCCTCGGGCAACTCGGCCTCCTCGAGGCCGGCGTCCAAGAGGTAGGGGTCCACGGGGACCTCACAGCATTCAGGATCCGGCGTGTACAGGCAGTAGCCCTCGACCTCGCCGCATTCCCAGAGGTAGCACTCCGGTGCGTCGGCCTCACAGTCTTCAGCGGCCCCGCAGGAGACGCAGTTGTCGAAGAGCTGGGGGTTGTAGCAGATGCCATTATCACCATCGCCGCCGAACTCCACGTTGACGCAGGAGTTAGAAGTGCAGACATCCTCGTCATCGCAGCTGGCCGCGCTCTGGCAGTCGTCGC
>CAZNWW010000381.1:0-4691 GCA_964576155.1 uncultured Myxococcales bacterium
CCGTCGCAGTCGTCGTCTAAGCCGTTGCACGTCTCCACCGCTGCCTCTGTGCAGATCCCGACGAGGCACTCCCCCATGCAGATCCCGGGGGGATCCGCCAGGCCGTCACAATCATCGTCGAGACCGTTGAGACAAATCTCCTCTTCAGCCGCACCCACCATCGGATCGCACTCGGTCTGCTGGCCGCTCTTGCAATTGTCCACCGTGTGGAGGCAGATCCCCTTCCCACAGGTTGTGGTTCCCAGTTCCTCGTCCGCGAGTCCGTCACAATCGTCGTCCTCGCCGTTGCAGGTTTCATGAGCGGGCTCCGCCGCGCTGCATCCGCCCAACTCCCTCTCCTCGCACTCCCGCCATCCTTCGCAGGTCCCCCACTCGTTGGTGACCTCGCACTTCGTGCCCTTGTGGATGACTACTGCGTATCCGCTGCACTCGCACTCCCCTTCATAGGGAATGCAGGCTTGGCCGTTCGTTCCCTCGGTGGTCTCCCGAGCCAAGCATAAAAAACCCTCCGGGCAGACCGGATCCTCTCCGCACCAGGGTGAGCAGAACGCACCGACGAGAGGGTCGTGGACGAAGCACCGGTCGTCCGCCGGTGCAGTCATCGGAGTTGCTGCACGGAATGCACAGCGAAGGGTACAGGGACAGGCAGACGTGCACCGCATCCGGCCCGCCGGCACCGGACGGCACGCAGTCCCAGCCAGCGGGGCACTCCTCCTCGCATGTATCGGTGCACAGCTTCTCGCCCAAGTGCAACTTGCAGAGTCCGGACATGCAGTCCCCACCCTCGCTACACGGACAAAGGGATGCTGCCGGCGGAGCGCAAGGATCGGTCACCTCCGGCACCCGAAGGTCCGGAGTGTCTTTCGATGCGGCATCCGGCGTTGTCCCGTCCTTGTCGATCCCGGCATCGCCTTGGCTACCGTCGCCATGTGAGGTCCCGTCCTTCGCCGCATTTCCCACATCCCCTACCGCCACCGGGGAGGAGGAGGTGCACCCTGCAATAAACAACACCAGCAGGGGAAGAGCGGAAAGTGCTCGCATCGCAGCTGCTCCGGGAGTGTTGGTCTTCGATAGCCGTACGCTCCCGGCCGGGGATGCGTCAACCCGTCGAGATGCTGTCTTTTCGTTTTGCCGATCCTATTTTTGAATGGGGACCGCGTCAATGGTCAAAGGTGAGACGGCAGTACGAGGTCCACTATTACTGGAAGGTGATCGGAGACGTCGGTGTCGCCTGACTCCATGCCGTGGGCCGTCAGGAATTCATCGGGGAGGATGGTGGTGTCGAGGACGAACTGATCTGCGACGGAGACGACGCTGTCGGGTATGATCACATAGTCCAGCTTCCCCGGCCAGTAGGAGCCTCCCCAGGATCGCCATGTGTAGGCTGCGCGGCGGCCGGCCTGGAGCGGGAAGAGGTCCTCGAGGGCAGACCCGTCCCAATCCGGCGTGTGTGGTTGGCCGAAGGTCTCGGTGTCATGGATTTTCCCGGTGAGGAGGGTCTCGAGCTGCGCATGGTCCCCCACCAGGTTCATGTCTCCCACCAGGGCGAAGGGGGTCCCCTCGGGGACGTCCACCACGCCTCCCGGCGTCTGCAGATCCCGCAGGTACGCGATGAAGCTGTCTACCTCCCATTGCCGCTCTGCGTCCTGATCGCCGAAGGATAGGTGCGCGTTGAAGAACACCATCATCCCGGCGTCCGGGGTATCGATTGCGGTGACCGTGTACCTGGAATCCAGCGGCTCGTATGATCCCGGCCAGTCCCAGATCCTCGGAAAACGCGACAGAGTGATCCGATCCCCGAACCCCGCATACTCCCACCACTCCCCCGGGAACCAGTCCTGGACGAGCTCCTGGACCTCCGCGTGCTCCAGGCACTCCTGGAGCGCGATGACGTCCGGATCCAGGGCCTGGATGACCCGTCGGAAGCCGGGGGTCAGGTTCGGGTCCACGATCCCGGACCACAGGATGTTCCAGGTGAGAACGCGGAGGGTCCCCGGGGCCCGCTCCAGGGTTGGGAGATCCGGCGACGGGACCTCTTCACCGGAGAACCGGTAGCGCACCCATCCTTCATCAGGGAGTGCGTCCCCGTCGGTGGTACGATCCTCTATCCGGAGCCGCACTGCGTCCAATGCGCAATCCCCGAGGAGCGACGCCAGCGCGTCCACGTCCAGAATGATCTCGAAGCGCGACGCTGACGTTACGGGGGCCGCGATGAAGCCCAGATCCCCGAAGGTCAGCGCCTTCTCCTGGGCGCCCTCGACCAAGGTTCCGCTGCGAAGCCCGGGATCCCAGCGGATCTCCCTGTCGCCGTGTGGATCCTCCACGCAACGCAGGAACAGGGAGAGGCCGTTACCCCAGTCCAGTTCGATCTCTTTGCCGACGTCTAAAACCAGGTAGAGGTGTGCCCCGTCATCCGCAATGCTGAACGCGGTCATGTCGATGCCCGACGGTCCCTGGTCCCCGGCCGGATCCGCTACCGCCACCGGGATCCCCACCCACTCGTCGAAGCGGCCGTCGAATGTGATCGTCGCCGATACCCCGGCCAGCAACACTGTGTCCTCTGATGCTCTGTCCTGCCCCCAGGGCAGCTCCGGCCCTGTGTAGGTATCCGTGACGACGACACCATCCTTCGGGAACGGAGCGGGCGCGCCGATGCCGCAGGCGGTCAGGGCCAGGATTACCGTGAGCCGTAGCGTCTTCATCCCACGGGGACCAGTGGGTAGGCCCGGTTCGCAGCCGAATCGAGGGTGTCGATGATCTCTACGACGGGGCGTGCCCATGCCTGCTTCGTAGCCGAGAAAGCCATGCTGCCCTTAGCACCGAGTGACGCTGCGTGAGCGGCAGCTACTTCCAGGAGATCCGCGTCTTCGACGACCGCGTGGGCCCAGCCTGTCGAGACCGCCAACGGGCCCGTGTACCGCCTTCCGGTCCACGCCATCTCGCGGAACGTGGTGGTCCCGAGGCCATGCTCACAATACGCTATCATCCCCGGCGTGAGCGGGAGATCGTACTCGAACATCGGGAAGCAGATCCATCCTCGGTCCGCACGAACGACGCGGACATCGAACCCCGAGGCCCAGATAGCGCCCATGCCGAACGCGTGGCCATTGATCGCCCCCACGATTGGTTTCGGGTAGAGGACCGTATCACGGATAAGGCCAGAGATCTCATCCAGGAAGGTGACGACCTCAACCCGGGATCGATCCCGCGCCCAGACCAGGTCCAGGCCGTTGCAGAAGAAGCGTCCGTGCCCCGTCAGCACGACGGCGCGAGCACCATCATCCCCGGCGAGGTCCGCCAGGAGAGACCGGATCGCTGCGCAGAAAGGGCCCGAGATCCGGTTCTGCTCTCCGTGGTGCATCCGCACCACCCTAACCCCGTCCGGGGCCTCCTCCACCCTGAGCCAGTCCATCTCGTTCCCGTCCTCTAGCCCTGATCTACCTGGGCATGATCCCGCTCTCCCGGCCCCGGGTCAACCACAGCGGCATGGTGGTCTGTTTTCGTAGACAATCCAAGGCCCTGCGGGTAGTCTGACGCGACAGCAGCGGCTCAACGGGTAGACATGCGAGTATCCACCCGACAGCTGGTCGGGTTCCTGGTCTTCCTGGGGATCCTGGCCCCCTCCCTCGCCCGCGGCGCAGTCCAGGCGCGGTTCTCCGTGCCGGACCCGTTCCACCCCGCACGTACCCTGGTTCTGTTCGAGGCCTTGGCTGCCCTGACCCTGTTTACTTGGCTGGCCTGGCAGCGACGCAGGGAGATCGACCGGCGAGCGTTGCTCATTGGATGTGCAGTGACCGGGCTCGCGCTTGTCCTCCGCCTCGCCGGATCCCAGTGGGCCTGGTTCCACGAGAACCGGCACGGATACCGCTACATCGTGGGAATCGTCGACGGGCGGCCGGGCTACATGCCCCCGTCCACCTACTACGTCTTGATGAACTTCGCCACCTGGCTCGGACCTCCTCGTGACGCCACCCTCCTCCTTCTCAACGCGCTGTTCTCCACGGCGACCGTCCCCCTGGTGGGCCTCGTAGCCGCACAGATCTCCCGGAGGCGCGTTGCCGGCTGGGCGGCCATGGGACTCTGGGCCCTCTCGCCCTACGCGATACGCCTGGCCGCTACAGCGACCTATTTCAATATCGGGCTCTTCTTCCTCACCGCCGGGTTGGCCGCATCCATCCACGCGCTGAGGAGACTCGACGATGACCACCTCCCCGTCACAGGCTTGGTCCTAGCCGTGCTCTGCACCGCCCTCGCTGCCCAGACCCGGGCCACGACGATCTTCTGGCCTGGCACGGTGCTCCTGGTGGCCTTTAGCGTTGGGGACGTGAAGACCCGACAGCGGTGGATCGCGCTGGTGGGTCTGGCCGTCGCCATCGCATTCCTCCTGATTCCCAAGTTGTCCCTCTTTCTCGGCTCCGAGGAGGCAGGAGGACGATACTTCATGGCCTACGGGTTCATCGATAATCTGAAAAGGCTGACGGTGCTCGACCGCAGCGTCGTCTCCCCGCTGGTCGCGCCCCTGGCCCTGATCGGCGGGCTCCTGCTGATCCGTGGCCACCGCAGGTTGGGGGTCGTGCCGACCCTCGCCCTCAGCGCGCTTGCCGCCTTCCCCGGGGCCGTGTGGCTGCGGGCCTTGTTCACTGTCCGGCGATGCGACGGGTTCATCTGCGTCTCAACGAACGTCCCCCACG
>CAZNWW010000382.1:0-4691 GCA_964576155.1 uncultured Myxococcales bacterium
GGTCCGGGAGCTGGTGGCCCTGCGGAGCGGCCACGGGCCGTCCCTGCCGCCGGAGCTCGACGGCATCCGGGAGGTCCGGACCGTCGAGGCGATGCTGGAGAGGAGCCCCGACGGGGTCATCATCGCCAACCCCACCGCCCTCCATGCGTCCGCAGCGCTGCCCTATGTCGAGCGCGGAATTCCCGTGCTCGTCGAGAAGCCCCTGGACGCGTCAGTCGTCGCGGCTCAACCCCTCGCTCCCTTCGCCGAGAAGATCCTGGTCGCCTATTGTCTGCGGTTCCACCGGGTCTACCGGATCCTGCGCGAAGCCATCGAGGGAGGGGACATCGGTCGCCCGCTGGTGGCGCGATTCTGCCGCGGCTATTCCCTCCCGCGGTGGCACCCCGACGTGGACTACCGACGGGAGTATGCTGCCCGCCGGGACCAGGGCGGCGGCGTGCTCCGTACACTCTCCCACGAGCTGGACATCGCCGCGTCCCTCTTCGGACGGTTCACGACGGTGACCGGCGGGGCGGACCGCCTCTCCGATCTGGAGATCGACGTGGAGGACCACGCGCTCGTCCTGGCTAGGACCGCGGGCAACGTGCGGGTGGTGGTCGCGCTGGACTATCTCTCGCCGGACAACGTGAATCGGGGAGAGGTCCTGGGGACCGCCGGGGCGCTCAGGTTCGACCTGGTGACGAACCGCCTCGTCCGGACGGACATGCGGGGCGAGACAATTGTCCTGATGGATGCGCCGGAGTTGGAGCTGGACCACGTCTATCGAGCCCAGATGGAGGACTTCCTCGGCGTGCTCGACGGGGCCGTTTCCGAGAACGCAGGTTTCGCCGACGGGCTGGGGGTCCTGCAAGCGGTGGAGGCCGTCGAGGGATCCGGGGAGGAGACGTCATGAGCGAGCGGAACCTGGCGATCATCCCGGCTCGGGGAGGCTCCAAGCGGATCCCCAAGAAGAACATCCACCCCTTCCGGGGGCGCCCCCTCCTGGCCTGGACCGTGGAGGCAGCTCTCGACGCTGGTTGCTTCTCAAGGGTCGTGGTGAGCACCGATGACGACGAGATCGCCGAGGTGGCCCGGGGGTGGGGGGCCGAGGTTCCCTTCCTCCGTCGGCAGGCTGCGGATGATCACGCGCCGGCCAGCGCCGCAACCCTGACCGCGATCGACCAATGCGAGGAGCATTGGGGGGAGACCTGGGACACGGTGGCGCAGCTCTTCGCCGTATGCCCGTTACGCACCGCCGGACACATCCGGGACGCGATGGCGGCCTTCCGCTCCTCCGATGCGGCCTTCCTGCTCTCCTCGTACCGTTTCCATTGGACCAACCCCTGGTGGGCCTGCACCCTCGACGAGGGCGGTGTGCCCACGCGTCTCTTCCCCGACGCGTATGTCCGTTCACAGGATCTCCCGACGCTGTACAGCCCCTCGGGTGCGATCTGGGTGGCCGGGATCCCCGCCCTGAGGGAGTCCGGGACCTTCTATGGCCCGGGTCACATCTACTGGCCGATGGATTGGAAGACCGCGGTGGACATCGACACCGTCGAGGATCTCGAGATCGCTGATTCCCTGTTCCCGCAGGTCCCTCGCTAGTCGATATCTTCCCAGCGGAGCGGTGATCCCGCGGTGAGGTGCCGCCGCGCGTGGCGGCCCATGACCTCGGGGAGATGCTTCGGCGCGAGGCCGAACCCGGGCCGGACGGAGCGGATGTTCCGGGCGGTGAGTTCACCGCCCGGGGGGATGTCCCGGGCGATGAAGAGGCTCCGGGAGAGCTCCCTCGCGCGCTGCGCCGACTCGGGCAGCGTGTAGCTCACGGTCCCCAGGGCCTTCTCTACGTTTCGTACGGCTTCGACCATCGCAGCGAATTCGTTCACCTCCAGGGAGAACGTCGCGTCGGGACCACCCGCGCTGCGATCCAGGATGAAGTGCTTCTCGATGATCCGGGCGCCGAGGGCTGCCGCGATCACAGGGGCCTCGATGCCGAGGCTGTGGTCGGAGAGGCCTGAGACCACCCCGAAGCGTGCCGCCAGGTCCGGAATCATGCTGAGGTTCATCTGGTCCAAGGGGGCCGGGTAGCTGCTCGTGCACTTGAGGAGCGCGATATCATCGTTGCCCGCACGACGGCACGCAGCGAGGGCCTCCCGGATGTCTGCCTCCTCTGCGATCCCCGTCGAGATGATCACGGGCCTGCCCTTGCCAGCCACGTATTCGATGAGGGGGATGTCGGTGATCTCGAAGGATGCGATCTTGTGCGCGCCGACGTCCATACCCTCGAGGAAGTCCGTGGCGCTAGCGTCGAAGGGCGTGGAGAAGAGGGAGATCCCCAACTCATCCGCCCATTTTTTCAGCTTCGGTTGCCATTCCCAGGGTGTGTGGGCCTCCTGGTAGAGATCGTGAAGTGTCCGTCCATCCCAGATGGTTCCCTGGTTGATCACGAAGGGAGCTGCGTCGGAGTCCAGGGTCATGGTGTCCGCGGTGTAGGTCTGGAGCTTCACCGCGTCCGCGCCAGCATCCCGGGCGGCGTGGATCATCTCCCGGGCCGTCTCGAAGCTCCCCCCGTGGTTGGCGGAGATCTCGGCGATGATGTACACCGGGTGGCCGTTTCCCACGAGCCGTTCGTCGATTGCGAACTCCATCTCACTCTCCTCGGAAGACCAGCTGGTGCGCTGTCGTCTGCTCTACGTCCTCCACCGCTGCCTCCTCGAAGCCCGCATCGAGGAAGCTCGACAGGGAGGCAGGGTTGTCGGCCTTGACCCAGGCATCGACCTCGAAGGGGCCCGTGCCCCTGAGGGCCTCGTTCACCGCGCGTCGCAGCACGAGGTGGCCCAGGCCAATCCCCTGCGCCTCCGGTGCCAGGGCAATGCTCACGGTCCAGCGCCGCTGGCCGGGATCCTCTCGATCCAGGCGGATCTGGCCGATGAACCCGCGATCCTGGTGGCGGACCGCGTAGAAGAAGCCCTCGGTGTCGGCGATGCGCGTGGAGAACCAGCGGCGGTGCTCGTCCAAGGGGATTGGATCCATGCCAAAGGATCGGCCCCGCACCGAGGGCTCATTGGAGAGCCGGAACGCGTCCATGAGGTCGTCGATCCCCATGGGGGCGAGGGTGAAGGACCGCAGCTCCGCACCCAGGATGGCCATGGCGACCCGGTGCGCGCCGCCGGCGGGGCCGTGCGCCGCCAGGCGCCGGACCATCTCTTCGTATCGCGTCGTGTGGGTGATCAGATCCTCGATAGCGGCGGAGATAGCGCCCTCGGTCACCTCCTCGTGCCAGCCCAGGGACAGGGCGAGCCCCTCGCTCCCCATGTGTGCGGTCACCCGCTCCTGGTTGTCCGCAATGGTGATCATGAGGGCGGGCAGGGTCGCAGCGACCAGCTCCAGGTGGCTGGTTCCCCCTGCGGTCACGGCGACGTCGGCGAGGTCCATTCGGCGGGCCATGTCCCGGACGTCCCTCAGGAGCGTGACATCCAGCGGGGACGCCGCGGCTGCGGCCTCCAGCGCGTCCCAATGGGGGTTGGAGCCTCCGATGATGAGCTCCGCCTGGATGGTGACCCCGATCACGCGCTCCAAGGCCCACAGGACACGCAGGGTGACGTTGGGATGGTCCCCGCCGCCCAGGGACACGAGGACCCGAACTCCGGCCGAGTCCGGTCGGGACCGGGGCCGGGGTCGGAGGTCGACGAACTCGTCCCGGAGCAGCGCGTAGCGCCAGCCGCCGAGGATCCGGCACTCCCGGGGGACCTGCCCGATGTACGCTGCTTTGGACGCGTAGAGGTTCTGGTTCAGGACCAGGTCGCAGTCGTGGGTCGTGTACATGTCGTCCACGGCCAAGACCTGGAAGCCGGCCCTCCGGACCCTACCCTCGGTCTGCACGTCGACGCCGTAATGGTCGATGACTACCAGCCGTGCTTCGATGGCCGAGGCCAGCTCCTGGATGGCGTCCGCCTCCGCTGTCCCGGGGGGCGCGCCGGTCCGGTGGACGACGAACCCGTCGGAGGCCAGGAGATCTGCGAGGGCAGGGGACAGGTCACGGCAGAGCCAGACAGACGGGACGTCCTCCCGGGCGAGGGCGAGGGCCAGGACCCGACACCGGGTCATGTGCCCGGTGCCGATGGCGGCGCTCGCATCGGCTCGGAACAGCACTGGCCTGCGCGCCATGAACCTCCCTCCCGGGGTTGAAATCGGGGGAAGTATATCACACTTGGCCGCGGTGGCGTCAGCCTAGACCGGGGCGTATCTTGCAGCGATCCGGGGGGTCTGCTAGGATCCTTCGGATGGCGACGGACACCTCCCTCGAGACAATCATCCGGGACATCGACCGTGTGCTGGACAGCGGTCCGGAGGGCAGGGGTGATGCGGACCTGCGCCCCTTCCTGATCAGGGAGCTCTACATGGACCGGTTCCGTCCCTTGGACGGCCGGATGTCCTTGCGGGTGGCCTTGAAGCACCGCGCCGTGGTCCTCGCGTCCCGGCTGGCGCGCGGTCCCTTTCGGCGGTCTGTTCGAGTGGAGCCGAGCTTCACCGAGCCGCCCCCCGGGCCCCGTCACCTCTTCGTCTTCGGGTTCCCCTGGAGGGACCCGAGCACCACGGCGATCCTGCGGCGAATCCTCGAGGAGATGCCCGAGTTGGCCCTCGGCGTGACCGACCGGGACGATGTCTTCCGAGGGCTGCGCGAGGAGGGGATCCCCTGCATGCGGATCCGG
>CAZNWW010000383.1:0-4683 GCA_964576155.1 uncultured Myxococcales bacterium
CCATCGCCCGGACCTGGGAGGCGACGGAGCTGCCCCAGGCCTTCCTCTGGTCCTGGCAGGGGGATCTCCTCGTGGCCCACGGGACCGCGGGAGCCGTCGACGAGGCCATCCGGCGACACTTTGCCGAGTCCGTCCGCATCGCAGTCGAGCAGCCCGTGGATCCCGAAGGGAAGCCCATCGGGAAGGCCCGCGGGGACGGGCTGAGGAATCGGGTCCGAGGGGAGCTGGCGCGCCTTGCGAAGTTCGAGATCATGGCCGACGAGGCCGAGAAGGCTATGATCCGGAAATGGCGGAAGGCGAGCTACTCCGAATCCTACGACGCCGACTCCCGCTGCAAGCTCGGCGGCGAGGTCGCACCCAACTCGGTCCTCAAGATCACCTTTGGCGATGTGGGTGCGGGGGACGAGCTCCGCCTGGACCTCCTGTCCCTGGAGTCCTCCTGTGTAACCGCCTGGGCAAAGACCGCCGTCAAGAAGGGCAAGCTGGACGAGGCCGTCGAGCAGGCCGTAGCAAAGCTCATCGTCCGCCTGACAGGGAAACCCGCAGTTCCAGGCGGCGCAGCCGCGGTCGCAGGGACCACGCCCCCTGCTGTCCTGAACGACGTCCACCAGGACTTCACCGAGGCCCCGGCCGACTGGGCCCCGGAGGCCGAGGGAATCATCGTCGTAGAGTTCTCCTCGGAGCCCCCCGGCGCTGCAATCCTCGTGGACGGCGCCCTGGTCTGCAAGGACGCGTCCAGGGGCTGCCGCCGGAACCTCGCCGCCGGGCGACACAAGGTCACGATGCACCTGGAGCATCACGCCCCCGCGGAGCAGGTGGTGGAGCTCCTGCGGAACGGACAGCTCCGCTTCACCCTGGAGCCCAACTTCGGTGTCCTGGAGTTGACCAGCACACCAGCCGGGATCGAGGTGGCGATCGACGGCGCGGTAGCGGGACGTACCCCGCTGAGCGGTCTGCGCGTCGGCCCCGGAGTCCACACCGTCGAGACCCGGGATCCCTGTCATCACCAGGCGAAGAAGCGTGTGAGCGTTGCGGTTGGTGAGGAGCGGGAGGTGCGCCTCGAGCCCGCCACCCGGCTCGGCGCTGTCCAGGTCCTCGCTGAGACTGATCAGGGCCAGGCCTTGCGCGCCCGGGTCCGGGCGGACGGGATTGAGCTCGGCCTGACCCCGGGCACCTTCAAAATCTCAACCTGCGCCCGAGAGCTTACGCTGACCACCGACGACGGTCGGGTCCATGCAGAGGCCGTCGAAGTCCGAGAGCAGGAGACGATCCGGGTCCGCGCCGTCTTCGCAGACGGGACTGGAGCCGGAGCGGTTGTCGACCTGCCGGCCTTCTATCTCGCCGTGGACGCCGGCTGCGTGGAGCGCACCCCCGGGGGAGACCGGATCTGTGCAGAGCAGGACTTCTACATCGGGCGGACCGAGGTCACCCAGCGTCACTGGGAGGAGCGGATGGGATCCGCGCCGTCCTGGTTCTCGTCCTGTGGGGCGGACTGCCCGGTGGAGAAGGTCACATGGTGGGAGGCCCTCGCCTACTGCAACGCAGCCTCCGAGGCGGCGGGGCTCGAGACCTGCTACACCCTTCACGACTGCCGGAAAAAGCCCGGCGACGGGATGCGCTGCGAGACGGCAGAGTTCAAGGGCCTCGACTGCACGGGCTACCGCCTCCCCACCGAGGCCGAATGGGAGTTGGCCGCCCGCGGCGGCTGCGCCGAGCCGTACTGCGGGGCCTTGGACAATCAGGCCTGGTGGAAGGGCAACTCCGAGAGCGGAGCTCATGTGGTCGCTACGAAGATAGCCAACCCCCTGGGACTCCATGACATGCTGGGGAACGTCTGGGAGTGGGTCTGGGACCGTCACCGGGGTGACGCTATCGAAGACCACGCCCCCGAGACCACCGCAAACCGAGCCTCCATGCGGGTCGTGCGTGGCTGCGCGTGGGACAGCCGAAGCTCCTTCTGCACATTCTCCGAGCGGGAGCCACAGAGCCCGGATTACAAGGAATACAGCCTGGGTTTCCGCGTGGCGCGCACGCGCGAACCGAAATCACCATAATCTACTTGACGAAACGGCAGACCGATGCCTACGTTTGTGCCGTCATTCGCGAAACGAGGTGAAGCATGACAAGTTCCCATGAGATGGTGCAAACCGGTTGCGAGCGCAGTCGGCCCGTCGCCCCCTGGAGTTGGGGCCTGGCCGCAGTCCTGGTGTTCCTCCTGACCACCCCCCTCGGCTGTGTGAAACCGGGGAAGCGGACAGCGATCCCGGACCCGCCGGAGCAGCGCGCAATGCTCTCGGAGATCGGACAGTCCTACCAGAACAAGATCCTCCGTGACGAGGTCCTGGGCAACATGGGTGAGGCATCACGGAAGCTCCTGGAGACCCAGATCGCCTGCATCCCCGGCGAGATCTGGAACGTGAACAGCGCGGGCGCCGCGATCAACAAGGGCATGTTCGGGTCCAAGAACGTGGAGCCCCAGATCCGGAGCTGCTTCGACCTCGCCGAAGGGCTGGCCAAGGGCCTCGACCGGTCCTACGCACGCTTCCAGGACTTCCGGCGGAAGATCGCCAAGGTACCTCATGACGTCCTCCTGCAGAGGATCGGCGTGATGCAGGGCGTGGTGGCCATGTACTATGGACGGACCCTGCTGAACTTCCTCGACGCAATCGAGGAGAAAGGCTGCAGCCTCGAACCCCTGCGGAAGTTCAAGAAGGGCGTTAAGGGCCTCATGTCCAATCTGGTGGACGGTCAGATGCCGGCGATGGTGCGGCAGCTCGAGCAGAGCCTGTCGAAGAGCGATATGGCGATCCTCGAACTCGAGATTGCGGTGCTGGCGGGCAAGGACGTGACCCAGTCCTGCGCGACCCTCGTTGCAGACCTCGCTGCGAAGAGCGATCCCAACGAGACCTCGGCGCTGGTCTGGTGCGGTTACGCGTCGTTCATCCGCGCCGACGGGGAGAAGGCCCAGCAGCTCTGGACCCGCGCAGGCCAGTCCGTCCACTCCCCCGACGCGGCCAGCTACGCGCTGTCCATGCTCCGGGCGTTGGAGGACGGTCAGCCGGGCACAGCCGTAACGATCACCCTCGATAAAAAGTGAAGGGAGCCCAGGAAACAATGAAGGAGACGACGATGATTACTTCGAGAATCCAATTCCTGGCGCTCGTATTGGTGCTGGCCGCCGTGACGGCGTTCTCTTCCTGCGCGGCCCCAGGGATCCCCGGGATAGCGGAGATGGCGCCGCTGCCTCCTGCCGCCCAGGCCCTCTTCGAGGTGACCGAGCGGATCACCCCACGATACCAGAAGTTCAAGATCGCGGTGCTGACCTTCGTGGACCAGACCGGTAAGGGCGTCCTCGTGGTGGACTCCATCGCGGACATGCTGACCACGGAGCTCTTCGCCGGAGGCCGCTTCGAGCTCTACGACCGGGGCGATCTCGTCCAGGAGACCGCGGACGCCGGTCGTGCCATGGAAGTAGTGAAATCCCCTGACGGCGGCGGAGACAAGACCGTGACAACGACCACGGTCCGGACCACCAGCACCGCCCGCTCCCAGAAGACCGCACACCAGAAAGCCAAGGTCCAGAACATGGTGGACGGGATCCTGCTGGGCTACATCACTTCCTACAAGATCCACGAAACCATCGCCGAGCCCGAGACGAAGAAAGGCAAGCGCGGCAAGACGTCGGCTGCGGAGCCGTCAGGGGCCCCCATCAAGGGTGAGCTTCACTGTGACTTCAGAATCGTCAATAGCTGGCTGACCGAGAAGAAGATCGGCGAGGGCCTCTCGGAGCTGGTGGTGTACAGCGGCTCAGCGAAGATCGGCTTCACCACCGACGCGTCCCGCTCCAGCGTGACCCTGGACCGCGAGGACATCCGCGCAATCGCCGCCCAGATCAAGGACAAGTTCACAGACTTCTCCTCGTCCAACATCCGCATCACCGCTATCGACGGGCGCACGATCACCCTCGACGTGGGCCGGCAGGATATGGTCAAGCAGGGCTTCACCGGCTACATCGTCGAGAAGAACGAGCGGACTCACGTGCTCCACTACCTGGCCGAGTTTGCGGTAATCAACGTCTTTGACACCGCGTCCACGGCCTACGTCATCTCCGCAGACAAGTTCCTCCGGAATCTGAAGATCAAGGCAAAGGCGGTCATCAAGTAGAACGTACCGGGCTGAAACGAGTTGGAGCCCGCTGAACGTGAGGAGAGCCCATGGGACATGGCGGAAGAGACCTTATCCGCTGGCTGTGGGAGCGCTGCCGCGCCGAGACCACCGGGACGCCGGGATGGGCCGCACTGGTGCAGACGGCCCGTAAATCCGGGGTGTCCCTGGCCGCGTTGCTCCTTGCGATCCAAGGGACCGCCGGAGTGGTCGGCTGTGACCAGGGCGGCGGCGACGACGGCAAGGACACGGTCACCGACGCGCCCCACGGCGAGGACCTCGTCTACGCGATCATGGCCCTCGACATCGGACCCCAGGATACAGTGGATCCGCCCGCGGACACGCCCATCGCGATCCTCCCACCCGTGGACGTGGTCACCCCCGAGGACACGATCTACGCGATCCTGCCGCCTATGGACGTGGTCACGCCGGACGTCCCCGGGGATGACACTATCTACGCGATCCTCTCAGACGTCCCTGGGGAGGACACGATCTACGCGATCCTGCCGCCTATGGACG
>CAZNWW010000384.1:0-4676 GCA_964576155.1 uncultured Myxococcales bacterium
GTCCTCGAGCTCCTCCTCCAGCTCCTTGAGACGATCTTCTCTGAACTGAAGTGTGTTGAGCATCCGCCGGTCCCGGCGCTCGGTGAGGTCCTGGTCCATGAGGCGACGCTCGAGCTCCTTCAGGCGTTCCAACTCCCGCAGCAGATCTTCGTCCTCCTCACGCTCCTCGAGGATCACCCGGGACTCTTCCTTGACCTGGAGGGTCTCCACCGACGAGGCGACCATGAAGATCGTCAGGAGGACTAGCATTACGTCGACAAGGGGGGTGACGTTGATCTCGGAGAGGGTGGTGGGGACATCGCCCTCGTCGTCACCGCCGGCGCTGAAGCCCATCGCGCCCTCCGGTTACTTGTTGAAAAAGTGTCGCTGCAGGATGTTCAGGAACTCGCTGGAGAAGCCGTCCACGTCTGCGTTTGCGACCTTGATCTTTCGTACGAACCAGTTGTAGGCCATGACCGCGGGGATAGCGGCCAGGAGACCGACCGCGGTGGCGATAAGCGCGTGGGCCATGGGCCCGGCGACCTTGTCCAGGATGGTGCCGCCGGTGTCCTTCGGGATCATGTCGAAGGCCTCGACGATGCCCCAGACGGTCCCGAAGAGGCCGATGAAAGGCGCCGTGGCCCCGGTGGTGCCGAGGAAGGGCACCATCCGCTCGGAGCGTGTCAGCTCCTCACGGCGGGCACGGCGGATGGTCCGCTCAATGTTCTCGAAGCCGCTGAGCATCCCGCCGCCCTCTGCCTCCTGCTTCTTGACTCGTGCCATCTCCTTCCAGGCCTCCTGGAAGACCCGGGAGACCGGACTTGTTGGGTACTGGGATGCCGCCTCGTAGACCTTGTCGAGCTTGCGGGAGTTCCAGAACTTCTCCAGGAAGGCCTGGTTTGCCCGAGCGGCGCGCAGGAACTGGAACCATTTGAAGCCGATGATGAACCAGCAGGCCACGGACATGAGCACCAGGAGCAGGAGGACGGACTGCACCATGAGCGACGACTCGGTCAGGACCTCCACGAGGTCGATGCCGTAGGTCTCCTGACTGGCCTGTGCGAAGTGCAGGTTCATGGCACTCCAACTACCACGGAGATGCTGACGCTGTCAACATGGCTCGGCCGCGTCGTACAAGGCCCTGAGGCCCTCAGCAGACTCCAGTCCATCCGGCGAGGAAGGGACACTGAGCACCTTTGGAATGCCCAGCTCTGCCGCCCTCTCGAGGGTAGCGTCGATCTGGCGCTGCTGCGCTTCCCGCAGGGCCATGTACCATCGGAGAGACTTTTCCACGCTGAGGCGAACATCCCGTCCTGAGGAAGGGAGCCTGAGCTTGGCGCCGGGCATGCGCCCCATAGCAGACAGGAGGGCCTGCGCATCCTTCTTGGGATCACCCTCGAAAGACGGGAGGACCCGGTTCAGGACCTCAGCGAAGATCTCATGACCGGCCGGGAGGTCCTCCAGGAGACGCTCAGTGTCCCCGGACGCGTCCCGATCCGGCGCGGACACCACGATGAGGGCCGCCTCGGCGGAGGTGAGGATCCGGCGGCCCTTGAGGGCCTGCTCCTCGAACCGCACAAGGACACGGTGCATCAGGTCGAAGAACTCAAAGAGGTCCTCGGCGAAATCCCCTCCCAGGAACCTTCTAAGGGTCCTTATCGCGAGACGGGGTAGGCCGGACCGGAGGCTGAATCGCCGCCTGGAAGAACCGGTCACCGCGCCGAGGAGACGACCGACGCGGACGATCCTGTCCCCTGCGGTGAGGAACTCGATCGCGTGGCCCATGGGCGGTGTGTCCACCACCACGACGTCATATCCGCCCTTGTCCAACGTCTCGAGGACCCTGAAGATCCCGCTGTAATGGTGGATTCCCGGCAAGTTGCGGTCGAAGAACTGGAAGAACCGGTTCTCGACGATACGGGTGGCGGTCTCTTCGTCCGGGGCGAGGAAGCTCACCAGGCGTCGCATGGTCTCATGGACATCCAGGACATCCACAGACGGGAGGTCTTCTCCGCCGTCACCGTGGAGCGCGTCCCGGAGGCGTCTGGATGGATCCACGGTGAGGACCAATGTTCGTCGGTGCCGCGCCAGACCTACACCGACTGCAGCTGCGAAGGTGGTCTTTCCGACCCCACCGGTGCCCAGGACAACGACTATTCGTTTGGAAGCGAAGAGCTCGTCCAGCACAGCCCCGGGCTTGTCAGTCGTCGGCGGGATCGTGTATCTCCTCGGTGGCGTTACGGCGGTGACGGATGCGCAGCACCGCGGTCTCCACAAGCCCGAAGGTGAGATAATACACGAAGAAGCCGAAGAACCCGTAGGAGGGACGAACTATGAGGAGGACCACGATGACGCCCACAAGGGGGCCCAGAACGAAGAGGGCTCCGAGGCGGCTCGCTGCGGGGGATTTCCGGTAGGTGAAATTCGAAACCATCAAGAAAGAGAGCAGGATCACGAGCGCGACCATGGGTCCGGCGGGCAGCTGGCCGCCGGTACCACTCACCGCCAGGACGACGGAGGCGATCATGCCTGCGGCCATCGGAATGGGCAGCCCGATGAAGCGCTTCATCGGGCCGGTGACGCTCTCGGCCATAACATTGAAGCGCGCCAGCCGAATCGCACCGGCTGCGACGAAAAGGAACGCCACCAGGAGACCGAGGTCCAATCCACCGGCGCGCAGGTTCTGCAGCGCAGCGCCATAGACGAGCACTGCGGGCGCGAGGCCGAAGCTCATGACGTCGGCGAGGGAGTCGATCTGGATGCCGAACTTGCTCTCGGTACGCGTGAGCCGCGCCACCTTGCCGTCCAGCGCGTCGAAGAGCCCCGCGAAGAGGATGGCAATAGCCGCCAGGCGGTACTCACCATCCATGACGAAAGTGATCGAGAGGAACCCCAGGAACACGCTGGAGAGCGTGAACAGGGTCGGGAGGGCAAGCAAGGCCTTACCAAGTTTCAATGGAGTCTCCCCGGCGCCCGGCAGACGCATTGTCTAGGGTTGGCCCACCTTAATCTCATGCCGGGAATATGTCAATATATTGAAAGGGATAAATGGTCCCCGAGATATCGGGCCGGTTGCGGTCCCGAGAGCCCTGTGTCAGGCTCGTGGAGCGGACGCAGGAAGAGGAGGTCAGGCCATGCGTATCCCGTCCACGCTGTGGGTCGCAGCAGTAGCCATCGGTTTGCTCCCGGGCCCCACCCAATCCCTCGCAGAAGAGGCCCCCGGGGTTCGACTGACCCCGCTCAACATCACCGCCTACAAGAACGGCCTGTCCTGGATAGTGGCGGAGGGCCGCGGCGAACCGGATGGCGAGGGGCGCCTGATCCTGTCCGAGCCGCTGCACGCATTGTACGGATCGCTTCATCTCACGACGCGGGACGGCGTGGAGATCAGGTCAGCGGTTTCGACGGAGGTCGAGACACGACGGGCGCCCCGGGACCTCGGTGAGCTCTCCAAGCCCTACCGCGGCCGCAAGGTCGATGTCCGCACTCCGGGCGGACGCATCAATGGTATCCTCCAGGACGTCATCATGCTCCCGAGCGGGGAGCGAGGCCTCCTGCTCGTCGCCGACAACGTGCGGACCCTGGTGCCTTTTGGGGAGGTAAAGGAGATGAACCTCTGGGGCCCGACGAACCTCACCGGCGCCGTGGATCGTAAGCGTGTTCTCCGGATCACCTTCGCCGACCCGGGAGACAAGATCCATCTTGCGGCCGAGTACCTCACGGATCGTTTCGGCTGGCTCCCCGAGTATCGCATCGACACCTCGAGTTCGAAGAAGGCGCTCCTGCACATGGCCGCCTATGTGATCAACGATCTCGCCGACCTCTCCGGCGCGGAGGTCTTCCTTGCAACGGGTGTGGCGCGGTTCGACCAGAGCGTCGCGGCGACGCCCCTCGAGGCGGAGGGGGACATGGCCTCTATCCTGTGGCGCCTGTCCGGCGATGGCCTGGCCGCGGGGCTTCCAGGGAACAACCCGATCATGATGAATCAGATCATGATGAACGACCCCTCGGCCTTCGACTCGGGCCGAGGGATGGAGGGCGGCGAGGGGGAGGCCTTCGGCAGGGCCCACGAGGACACATTCCTTTACGGGCCCTTGGACCTGGATCTGGACGAGGGTGAGCGCGGCCGGTACCCGGTGCTTCGACGCAAGGTGCCTTACGAGGACCTCTTCTACTGGGAGGTCGGGGAAGGGATGCTGGACCCGGAGAGCCCGCCGCCGGTGTGGCTCGCGGTACAGCTCAGGAACACGACGCCCGGTCCCCTCACCACAGGTCCGGTCACCGTGGTCGAGGGCGGAAAGCCGGTTGGGCAGGGGCTACTGACCTACACCGCAGCAGGCGATGAGGCGGTGATCAAAGTGAGCCGCTCGACCAGGGTCATGGGCTCGGTACAGGAGACCGAGGTGAGCCGACGCGCTCGCGCTCGCGAGGTCGCTGGTCTGACGGTCGATCGCCTGGTCCTCGACGGCACATTGGTCCTGCGCAACACCTCGCCACTCCAAGTCAAGATGCGGGTGGTACGGCGCCTCCTGGGGGCCCTGGAGGGGGATCCGAAGGGGGCGAAGGTGCGCGAGGCTCTGCTCCAACCCGGCGCGATCAATACGTCTACGACGATCACCTGGGATCTCGAACTCCCCGCGGCGGCGGAGCTTCGCCTGACCTACCGATACCGGGTTCTTCAGTACGCAGATTGAATC